>CAYMND010000001.1:0-26169 GCA_964391685.1 uncultured Clostridia bacterium
CACAGTACCATCGGATCCAAGGCCCCAGAAGATGCAGCGTTTGATGTCTTCCGGTTCTACGTCTATGGTTTCGGTGACCGGGATGGACAGGTTGCTGAGATCGTCATTGATCCCGACGGTGAATCCATGAAAACCACCTTTTTGCAAATGGGTGAATACGGCGTTGACCATCGACGGGGTGAATTCCTTGGAACTCAAACCGTATCTTCCGCCGATAATGGTCAAATCGAGGTCCTTACAGGCGGTAACTACGTCAAGATAGAGCGGTTCTCCGATAGAGCCGGGTTCTTTGGTCCTGTCGAGAACAGCAATGCGTTTCGCACTTTTGGGTATCAGTGATATGAAAGCTTCTACACTAAAAGGTCTGTAGAGGCGTACTTTGATGAGACCGACCTTCTCTCCCTTTTTTATGAGATATTTGACGGTTTCCTCGATTGTTTCGCAGGCAGAACCCATGGCGATGACCACATCGGTTGCGTCGGGAGCGCCGACGTAATCGAACAGGTGATATTGACGGCCGATTTTTTTGGCAACCAGATCCATATATTTCTGAACAATCTCGGGAGTTTTCTTGTAGTGGTTGTTGACGGTTTCCCGCCCCTGGAAATATACGTCAGGGTTCTGGGCGCCGACCTTCAGTGCCGGGCGTTCAGGGGAAAGAGCACGTTTTCTGAACGTTTCGATGTGGCGGTGGTCGACCATATCGGCCATTGTTTTGTAATCGATCATTTCTACATTCTGAATCTCATGTGACGTGCGGAAACCGTCAAAAAAGTTCAGGAAAGGGATTGAGGATTCCAGGGTGGAGAGGTGAGAGACCAAAGCCAGATCCATGGTTTCCTGGACTGAAGCGGCAGCCACCAGGGCGAAACCGGTGTTTCTGACCGACATGACATCGCTGTGATCTCCGAAGATGGACAGGGATTGAGCTGCAAGTGAACGTGCCGAGACGTGAAAAACGGTCGGAAGCATTTCACCAGCAATTTTATGCATGTTGGGAATCATCAACAGAAGACCCTGAGAAGCGGTGAATGTTGTTGTCAGCGAACCGGCTGACAAGGCACCGTGGACGGCTCCAGCCGCACCACCTTCAGACTGCATTTCAATGACATCCAGAACTTCGCCGAAGATGTTCTTCAAACCGTTTGCGGCCCACGAATCAGCCAATTCCCCCATAACCGAAGAGGGGGTGATCGGGTATATCGCAGCAATTTCACTGAACGCATATGCGACGTGAGTGGCCGCGGTATTCCCATCGATTGTCTTTCTTTTAAACTGGGTCATTTTATCTCCTTAATGATTATTCTTCATTTTTCACGCACCGGGTATATTGGAGTTTGACCACGAGTGTGTGGAATCGTCATGTAAAGAAGAAATTATCATAATATTGAAGATTGTGTCAAGGGAAGGTTTTTTTTTATCCGCTATGAAGTTAAAATATAAAGTATTATTGACAACAGGTGACGGGGATATTATATAATACCTGAAAAAGTGAGTAATAACGGTGATGAAATGGATGATGAAAATGCGGTCTATCAGGTAAAATTGATCGGCCTGATTATGGATCCCATATCGAAGTGCCCTGTCATGATTCTGAAACCGATCAATGAAAAAAAAATCATACCCATATGGATCGGCGGATTCGAAGCGAATGCCATCACAATGGAACTGGAATCTATCAATCCGCCCCGGCCCATGACGCATGACCTGTTCAAAAGCATGCTTTTTCATTGTGGAGCCAAGTTGAAAAAGGTTGTTGTCACAGATGTCATCGAGAACACCTTTTTCGCCGAACTTTACCTTCAGAAACAGGATGGAGAAATGATTCAGATTGACAGCAGACCATCGGACGCAGTGACTCTGGCTTTGAAAACCGGTATACCGATTTATGTGACCGATGCCGTGTACAATGGATCCATTCTGTCCGATCATTTTTCCGATTTTCTCAATACCGAAGAGCAGTTGGAAGACTGGTTCAATTCACTGTCACCCGAGGATTTCGGTTCGGTAGAACAGTAGAGTTATTTTCCCGTCACAATGAAGATGCAGAATCCCCAGGGGCCCAGCCGTATCTTTTTGAACGGAGAGTCTTCAATCATCGTGTTGTATGATTGTGCGAGATTCTGAATCGAACCGATCGCCGGCCAATTGTCAACCGAAGTGCTGATCTTTCCGTTGATTTCGGAATCCTGATAATTCACGACCACATATACGGTATTGTTTTCAAACCGGTTGCTGTAGCAGATGACGTTCTTTTCTTTCTCGTCTCCAAAACCCGTAAAAGATTGGAGCATGAAATTGTGGGCATCGCTGAACCAGCGTCTATTCGACAGGACAGGCATCAGAATTGACGAATAATAATCGAAAAAACCTTTATCCGACGGTAGATTGTGGATCGGTGCCGCAAACTCCATGCCGTATTGTTCTTCAAGGCCGTCCCATTGGCTGTGAGCGAAAAGGGGGGTACCCGGAAAAGTGCACAGCAGAATCGAAGCGGCATGGAAGCGGTCTCCCTTGCCGAAAGAGACTGCGGCAGGCGCCTCGTCCGGAGTACTGAGAAAATTAACGTAATGGTTCAATGTGGTCTTGGGATAGTGCTGAAACAGGTAATTCAGATATTCGTTGAATTTATGGCCGGGGTAATCCCGTAAAATATTCATGAAAGCACTGTGATATACCTTGTGCATGCCGATATGGTTGATGAAATAGGGCTCCATCAGCCAGAATGCCTCCGCCAGCAGAAGAGCCTGCGGATTTTCTCTGTTCAAAGCGGTCAGAACATCCTGCCAGAACTCAAGATCTCCGTAAAGACTGTCAAATTCATCATGGGAGGATATTTTCCCGCTTCGAGAAGGAATTGCCCCTCCTTCACCCGGCGGAGGAAACCATAATCGTTTGTAATGCAGTCGGGTGAGAGTCATAGCCGCATCGAGTCTGATGAGTGGAAAGTCTTTACTGACAGCGATGATGGTATCGATCATTTTGCGGCGAACCTCAGGATTCAGGTAGTTCAGCTGCGCAGTATCATTCCAGGGGACGTGCGTGCCGTCGTTACCGTGATAGATGTAAAGCGGCTGATCCGATTTACTGCGGTTGTGGTAGCGGAATACCACCGCGGCATCCTGCCGATCATAGTAATGATCTTCTATCCTGATGTCGATATGTTCATCCTGCGACAGGTTGTTCCCCAGGAAGGAATAGGAAGGGAAAGGGGAAGATTCGGATGATACGAACCATTCCGGATGCTGCTGCACCCAGTGTGAATCGATGGCGGTATGGTTGGGGATGACATCCGCTCCGAGATGGATTCCGAATCTTGCTGCCTTTTCCTTCAAAACTTTCAGTGCCTCGTTTCCTCCCAAAGCGGGATCGATCTGATAATCATGAATGGAATAGGCTGAAGCCAGGGCGTAGGGATTGCCCAGGGACTGTTTGATCTTTTTTGATGCCGGACTTCTTTCCCAGATACCTACAAGCCACAATCCGGAGATATGAAGCCGTTTCATTTCCGAGAATTCCTCATCCGGGATCTCGGCGATGGTCGTGATGGGCCGTTGATATTTCACAGAAAGTTGATGCAGCCAAACCGGAAGAAGTTTGGCCAAGATGACCAGCTCCTTGCCCCAGTCGGGAACGGTGTTCGGCAAAATGCGACTGGGAAACGGGACGGCCGATCGCTCGTCGGGTCTCACAGATGAATCACTGATCTGTTTTTCCTGAATTTCGGCAGTATCCCGAACGGAGAGGTCCGCCGAGAAATCGAATTCGAGGCCCGGGTGTGTGGGGTGTCTTTCGAGGTCGATTTCAGAAAGCCTGTCCAGGGATCTGTACAGAAGGTGATTCAGCTGTGGAGACAAAACAAAATTTTTCTGCAGATATTCTGCAAGCTGCCGGAGATCTCCGGGTCTTGAACAGGTATGGTGTGCTGTTCTGAGGTGGGGTCTGACGATCAGCGACTCGAATTGTTCATGAAAGCCGGAATCAGAGAGAGTCGCCTGGAGAGATTGAGGGATAAAACAGTTCCGGAGGCTTTTAAGCTGAGGCTTTTCGAGGATCCATAAAATACTGGCGATGTACAAAAATTTAACCTGAAATTCCGGTTGAAAAGGATAAATGAAAAGCTGTTTCTCATCGATTTTTTCAAGAAGCATTTGCACCGGCGGTGGAATTTCCGACATTTTTTTAGTGACAGATTCCGGTTCCGATTTCAAATCCTGCCGAACGATCTGGGTCCATGCCTGAATGAAGGCGAATCCGAGTTCGATTTCGATTCTGGTGCGAAGCTGTCTGTCGTCCGGAGTGGTATGGAGAGAGCTGAGCAGCAGGTAAATCAGACGGGAATAGAATTCACCGTGATCCATCTGAATGTCTGCGAGTTTCTCCCCATGGGGCTTGAATGAAAACCAGAAATATAATAGGTCTTGATCCACTTGATCACTGTCTCCGAAATTTGGATTCCTGCCAAAGCGCCTCCAGCTCAGGGAGGGTTTGACTGGTGATATCTTGTTTCAAATCGCTGATCTTGTTTTCAAGGTAGCGGAATCTTTCAGTGAATTTCCGGTTTGCGGCTTTCAGCGCCAATTCGGGATGTACCCGAAGATGCCTGCACAGGTTGACCACTGCGAACAGCAGATCACCGCATTCCTCGTTTTTTTCCTCTATGGTTTTCGCCTTGAGGATTTCATTCAACTCTTCGTTGATCTTGCCATGGATCTGACTGGAATCAGGCCAATCGAATCCTACTGAAGCCGCCTGTTCGCTGATTCTCTTGCTGACCGACAGGGCAGGCATTGTGTCAGGATAATCCGAAATAATCGATTCTTTGCTTTTCTCTTTCTTTTTAATTTTTTCCCAATTGTTCTTCACCTGATCATCGGTCAGTTTCATTTTTTGCTGGAAGATGTGCGGGTGTCTGCGAATCAATTTTTCTTTCAGGGTTTTCATGACGTCGTTGATGTCGAAATGGTTCTTTTCCTCCATGATACGGCTCAAAAAAAGGACCTGAAGAAAAAGATCACCCAGTTCCTCTTTCTGCTTTCGAACATCACCGTCCGATATCGCTTCCGTAAGCTCATGGGCCTCTTCGATAATGTATTCCCTCAAAGTATCGGGAGTCTGTTTCAAATCCCAAGGGCATCCATCTTCGGGATTGCGAAGTCTGGCGAAAATCTGTACTAGATCATCGAAAAGCTGTGACATGCGGGCTCCATGAATATTGGTTCTGATGATTTTACATAGTTTTTCAGGTCAGGGCAAATTTTTGTATCAGAAATTGGTTGTCATTGGTTTACTTTATCTTTTTTTATGATATATATGTCATTACGGAGATACTTTGGAAAACAGCATCAAACCACTGGTTGTTCTGATTCTGACTCAGGCGATGATTTTTTTGGGCGAGGTGCCCAATCCAATTACGGGGAAAAGAGAAACGAACTTACCGGCGGCATCGCGGTATCTGCAGATGTTGACTGCGCTGCGTGACAAGACTCAGGGGAATCTCGACGAAGCGGAAGAGGTTTTTATGAGGGACACCCTGGACAATCTGAATCTTGTTTTTCAAAAAAAGGCAGAAGAATGATCAGAAAACTCGCACTGATTTTTTTTGCGGTCTGGTTTATGCTGGGATGCCATGCTTTTGCCGACGAAACCTATCATGCTGAACCCAGTGTACTGGAAGAACAAGTCCTGCTGCTTGAATTCTCTTTGAAAAACAAGGCGTACGATGAAATCAAGAACATCATCAACACATTCGATCCCGAACTTTTCAATATCAGCCCTTCCCGGCTGGCGCCTTATTCAGACAGATTACTCGTTGTCGGAGCCGAACTATACGGCCAGGGACAAAAAGAGGCGGCGTCCATCCTGTTGACCAAGCTTCTCGCTCTGGATCCGTCTGAATGGAGGGCGATATCATTTCTGAACCAATACCGGGAGGATAAAAAACTGTTCGATTTGTCGAATATCAAAAAAATAGTGAATCAGACAACGCGTCTCTTCAGAAATTTCGAACCCTCTGTCATTCTTGCGACACAAATCAATACGGCATTGTTCTGGGCCGTGCTGCTGACGCTGCTTTCGTTTTCGTTCTGGATGATCAGAAATTATTTTTCTTTGGCCACCCATGACATGATCCGCATGGAGAACGGACTTGTGGATATTAAAAAACTGGCCATGTGGGCGGTCATTCTGCTTTGGCCGATTGTACTGGGAGCAGGATGGTTCCTGTTTGTCATGATCATCATCGCTTCATTGTGGTTCTACACGGAAAAAAGCGAGCGGAAGGCCCTGATTTTCCTTTTTATCATTCTTGCGATTATGACACTGATCAGTTCGGTTAATCAGTTTTTGATTCATCAGTTGAACAACCAGTCTTTTCTTCAGACCAAGAAAATCATTCAAAACGACACGATGAGTTACGATGAGGATGAAATCGAAAGAAACCAGTATTCAAAGATGATTCTTGCCTTGAACAATTTCAACGCAGGCCATCTGGAAGAAGGAATGGAGTGGCTCAACTCAGCCGATGACACGGTGCCGATCGTTATGAAAAAGAATCTCTACGGGTACGCTTTTCTTTCGAACAAGGATTATCAGAATGCCATATCCACCCTGACGGAAGTACTGGCAAGAAATCCATCCGATCAGACAGCATTGCACAATCTGTCGGCGGCGTTATTGGAGAACAGTGACCAGGCACTGTATGATGCTTTTGTTGAACGCTTTCCAAAGCTGAAATCGTTCCAGGAAATCGCGGGTCAGCCAAAATTGCCTCACTTGTCGGAAAGCTTCATCTTGTCCATGTTTTTAAGTGCAGGCAAGAAGACAAATGAAGGGGCCTTCTGGTATATCGCCAAATCATGTTTCAAGTTCCTGCTGCGCATGCCGATCATCTATTTTTTCATCATCTTTTTCGTCTACGTGAAATTTCTTCCTCTTCTGTTCCATAGCATCGGAAGAAGCACACATTGCACCAAGTGTCAGAAGATTATCAAGAAGGAAAACACGAACAGAGCGATCAACGTCTGCAATGACTGCTACCAGCTTTTTTTAATCAAGGACACCATGATGGCGGACGCCAAATCGTTCAAGGAAACGGAAATCAACCGGAAAAACCGCAGGAAAAACATGATTCTGCTCCTTTTCTCATTTCTGTCTCCGGGTTTTTTCCTGCACATGAGGGGGCAGCACAGGCTTTTTGCCGTGACGAATTATTTCTTCTACCTTTTTCTTATCATTGCCTGGGCATCATGGCAGCCGCTGGCAATATATTGCGGAGCCGTTCCGCTTTTTGCCAAGGCTTTCGGTATCCTTGCGGCCTTGGTATTCCTGTTCACCAATCTGCTGATTTTCCAGGGAGATGAATATGGGATTTAAGGGGACTCTAAAGGAATTCAAGGTTCCGGATATTCTTCAGTTGCTTTCTCTTCAGCAAAAATCCGGTATATTGACCTTTACAGCCAAGGACGGATTCATAACCCTGATTTTTGAAAAAGGATTCATTGTCGGGGTCGATGCATTTCCCAAAAAACTGGGAATCCGGGTCGGTCATGTTCTGGTTAAACAGGATTTTATCAGCGATGAAATGCTGCAAAGAGCTCTTTCGATCCAGAAGAGAACCAACCAGCGAATCGGGGAGATTCTCCAGGGGATGGGATTGATCAATCAGGGCATCATCGATCAGGCTCTGAAGACTCAAACTGTGGAGATCGTCCTGTCTCTTTTCAAATGGAAGAAGGGAGAGTACAATTTCAAAATCATGGATGTTCTTGAGGATTCCATGAGAATCATCGACCCCATTCCGACTGACAACCTGATCATGGAAGGGGTGCAGATGCTTGATGAATGGCCGCTCATCAAGAAGATGATTCCACATGAAGACATTGTTTTCTATCCCAAACCGATTGATCCGAAAGATGTTGTGCTCATCGATGAATATGACGAATTTACACCGAAAGGAAACAAGATTTACCTGAGTGAGCAGGAAACCAATCTCCTGAAACATGTCAACGGACAGAACCGAGTCCGAGACATCGTGGAGCTTGGTCTTTTCACTGAATACAAGGTATACAAGAATCTTTTCAATCTTCTGAAAAAAGACGTCATCGAAGCGCGAACGGGAATATCAAGCGAGGACGCTTCACCGGAAGATTACCTGTTGGAGGAAAAGCAGAGTCAAAGTGAGAATCTGTTTTCAAAGGCGATGTCACTCGTTCTGATCATCCTTTTCATCATGTTGTTCATCACGTTCAAGTCACCAATGAAGCCGTTTCTCAGCGATTCAGTCTTGTTCGATTATAATGTTTACAGCTTATTCACCGGAATCAACCCAGAAAAGCCGAATGGCTGATCTCTCGTGCTCATCATCCGTACTGACCATCGGAAATTTTGATGGACTGCATATCGGCCATCAGAAGATACTTGAAAAACTGGTACAGATTGCAAGGGGAAAAAGCCTTCCTTCGTACATTGTCACCTTTGAGCCGAACCCGAAGATATTTTTCGGAAAAGAAAACGCATTGCTGCAAACTCCCGCACAGAGACTGTCATCGCTGAGAAACAGCGGAGTGGACGGAATATTCGTCGTTGATTTCGACAAGGCCCATATACTCAGCGGAGAAGACTTTGTCCGCAGTTTTTTGATCGAGCGTTTCAAGATGAAACACCTGGTGGTTGGAGAAAACTTCCGGCTCGGAAAGAACAGAAGTTACGACATCAACATGTTGTGTGACAATCTGACCAAACTCAACGCGGAATGTACGGTCGTACAGCAGATGTTTCTGGGGGACAAACCGGTCTCCAGCAGTCGGATTCGGGATGCTTTACGAATTGGAGAGGTCGAAACGGCGGCGGTGATGCTGGGAAAACCCTATTCAATAGAAGGGGTGGTGGTGAGAGGAGATGGTTTCGGAACCCGGATGATCGGCTACCCCACGATAAATATCGATACCGAAAACATGTTGCTGCCACAGGGTGTCTTTATCACTCAAACCGCATTCCCGGGATCCGAAAAGAAAATCTGGGGCATAACCAATGTCGGCATCAGACCCACTCTATCCGGAACCCAGGAAAGGATTGAGACCCATCTGCTCCATTTTCAGGGAAGTCTCTATGGGCGGGATGTGGCGTTGTCTTTCAAGAAAAGAATCAGATCGGAAGTCCGGTTCGAAACAACCCGCCAGCTGAGCGAGCAGATTGCGAAAGATGTGGAGACGCTCAAGTCTTATCTGAGAAGCCCTGAGATCTCGGAATCGTAACGTTCAGCCAAGCTTTACTGAATGGTTCTTTTCTGGTATGATCCAGTTTTATTTCAGTGATTTGAATATATATCAGGAGAATTTTCATGGCCGAAAAACAAAAAACGAAGAAAGAGAAAAATACTCAAGAGAAGACTGAAGAAACGGTAGAAACCCCGACAGACAATCTTGAACAGGAAGAGACCTCGACAGAAGGGGATTCAAAAATGTCGGAAGAAAAGGAACAATCCCTGAAATACAGTTGGACTCTGGAAATAAAAAGAGAGAAGATCGAGGAAAGAATTGACAGTACCCTGAAAGAATACGCAACGAAGGTAAAGCTGCCCGGTTTTCGTGCAGGGAAGGTGCCTTTTGATGTGGTTAAAAGCCGCTTTGCCGATACAGCCGAAGACGAAGTGGTTGAAAAACTGATGGAAGAGGAGATTTTGAACCATATCCGAAAAGAAAACCTGAATATTATCGATTCTCCCGTACTGGAAGACATCGAAAGGCCGAAAGGTGGCAATGTAACCGCGAAGGTGGTGGTGGAACTCTCTCCGGAAGTCGTACTGCCCGATCTGGCCGGACTTGAATGCACATTCGAAAAAAGCGGCCCCGGATACGAACCCTTCAATGAGGAGGTCCAGATCGATAAGATTCTGGAAGCCAATAAAAGAAGGATTCCCGTCGCGGACAGGGAAATCAGGGACGGAGATTTCGTCGTTATCAAATATCAGAACAAAAATTTCGATAACAAGAGGATGAGTCCCAAGAAAGAAGATTATTATGAGATGAACAAGGAAAAATCTCATGAAATCACCGATTTGTATCCGGAGTTGATCGGAAAGAAAAAAGATGAAAAATTTTCCATTATTCGGGAGTATCCAGCAGAATATCAGAGAAGCGCTTGGCAGGGGAAGAAATTCGAACATCAAATCGAGATAACACAGCATTTCGAGATGCAGAAGCCCGTTCTGGATGAAGATTTTGCCAAGAAACACGGATATGAAAGTGTAAAGCAGCTGAAAGAGAAAATGAAGGAAGAGTTTGAGTCTTATCAGAAAAAGCTGCAGGAAGACAGGAAAATCGATGCGATCATCAAAGTTCTGGTTAATTCAGTCGACTTCATGCTTCCTCAGAAAATGATGGCCCAGGAGTTGTCGAGACTGGTTCAGAATCCGGGGCGTTACGTTCATGATATTGAACAGTTTCGGGAAGATCACGATGCCCTGTTCAACCGCCTGAAAGAGGAAGCTGAACGCAACGTTCGCTTTTCCTTCATCATGGAGAAACTCATTAAGGAAAATTCCTTGACCGTGAGCCAGTCGGATCTGGATGCGGAATACCAGAAGATAGCCGATGCCAACGGCGCTGATGTGAAACAGGTTAAGAAATACTATCAGGAAAATCAATACCGTGAGCAATTGAAGGATATTCTACTGAAAAGGAAGGTGATCGATTTCCTCAAGGAGAAGGTTACCGTTAAAGAGGTATGATATGGCGATAATACCGATTGTAATCGAACAGAGCGGGCACATTGAACGGGCTTTCGATATCTATTCAAGGTTATTGAAGGACGGCATTATTTTCCTGGGTACTGCGATTGACGATCAGGTCGCCAACGTAGTCATCGCTCAATTGCTTTTTCTTGCGGCGGAAGATCCCGAGAAGGATATCTCTCTCTACATCAATTCCCCTGGAGGCATTGTGAGTGCCGGTATGGCAATATACGACACCATGAATTTCATCGCCAATGACATTGTGACCATCTGTGTCGGACAGGCATCGTCCATGGCCGCCCTTCTGCTCGGCGCAGGGACCCGTGGGAAACGGTACGCGTTACCGCATGCAAGAGTCATGATACACCAACCGTTGGGCGGGTTTCAGGGACAGGCGACGGACATCCTGATCCATGCCGAAGAGATTAAGAAAATCAAAGAGAATACGATTTCGATTCTCAGCAGCTGCACGGGTCAATTAGAAAAAAAAGTGGCAAAAGATATAGAAAGAGATTATTTTATGAATGCGGGAGAAGCGATGAAGTACGGTATTATCGATACAATCATTACAGATCATACGAGTTTGGGAAAAAAGCATGAGTCAAAAGAGTAAAAAAGAAAGTCGTTGCAGCTTTTGTGGGATTCATCAGGCTCAGGCAAAGAAACTCATCGCCGGTCCTGAAGTTTTCATCTGTGATGAATGTACAAAAACAGCATACAATTTGATTTTTACATCGGATGAGACAATCAAGAACCAGCGACGCCCGAAAAAGGTTCTGACTCCCAAGGAGATCAAGGCCGAGCTCGATCAATACATTATTTCGCAGGATTTACCGAAAAAGAAACTCGCGGTTGCTGTTTACAACCATTACAAGCGGATCAACAATCTGGGGCAGATCAACAGTATAGACATCAAAAAGAGCAATGTGCTTCTGATCGGTCCGACAGGGACGGGAAAGACGCTTCTGGCTGAAACGCTGGCCAAGATATTGGATGTGCCTTTTGCGATTGCCGATGCAACGACTCTGACCGAGGCCGGTTATGTCGGAGAGGATGTGGAGAACATTCTGCTGAAACTGTATCAGGCCGCCGGAGAAAACAAGGAACTGGCCGAAAAGGGGATTATTTACATTGATGAAATCGATAAAATCTCCCGAAAAAGCGAAAACCCATCCATAACCAGAGATGTTTCCGGAGAAGGCGTACAGCAGGCGCTGTTGAAGATCGTCGAGGGGACGGTCGCCAATGTTCCGCCGATGGGCGGCAGAAAGCATCCCTATCAGGAGTTCCTCAAGATCGATACCTCCAACATCCTGTTCATTGCCGGTGGAGCGTTTGTCGGGATTGACCGCATCATCAAGAGCAGAATGAAGAAAAACCTCATCGGTTTCAGCGCTAAGAACGCTTCTGTCATGCAGAACAACGATCAGGTGCTGCACAATACACAAACCGATGATCTGATCAAATTTGGTCTGATACCGGAGCTGATCGGCCGTTTTCCGGTAGTCGGAATTCTGGACGACCTGGATGACAATCATCTGTTCCAGATTCTGACAGAACCGAAGAATGCGATCACAAAACAATATCAGGCTCTTTTCAAGCTGGACGGCATCAACCTGGAATTCAAGGAAGACGCTTTGAGGCAGATCACGCGTGAAGCTGTGGCGAGAAAAGTCGGCGCCAGGGGATTGAGGGCCATTTTTGAGGAGATCATGCTGGACATGATGTTTGAACTTCCATCGAAGAAGAACAAAGCTCTGGATGTTGTAGTCGATTTCGATTATCTGAAAGAGAAGAAATGGATCGCTTGAACCGGCGTGAAGTGATCTTGCCCCTGATACCGTTGAGGGAGCTGGTCACTTTTCCGGCGACGATAGTACCCATACTCGTTGGGCGACCGAAATCGATAGATTCGCTGAAAGCGTCCCTGAAGGATTATGATCATTATATTTTCCTGTCGGTACAGAAGAATCAGCTCAGCGAGAATCCGGACAAGGATGAAATCTATCGTATCGGTACGATTGCCAGAATCGAGAAGACCATAGAACAGCACAACGGCAGCCACCGGGTTGTCGTTCAGGGTCTTCAGCGTGGAAAGGTACTGGAATACATTCAGGACGGACTTTATTTTCTGGTGAAAGTCGAAATCCTTGAAGAAGAGGAGGAGAGCGGTCGGGAAAGTGAGCAGAACGATATGTCCCGGCGGTTGATTCATGTATTTGAACAATACATTGACACCCGGAACGTGAAGCTGCAGGGAATGGTATCCAAGCTCGAAGCCAATCAGTTGTCGGGAGTCACAGACATAATTATATCGGTGCTACAGGTTCCAGTAAAAACAAAGCAGGCTCTTCTGGAAGATCTCAGCCCTTCTTCCAGGGGCACCAAAATTCAGAACCTGCTGAAAAAAGAGTTGTTCAAACTGGAAAAAAGAAAAGAAAAGGATGTGAATGCGAGGAAGGAAGATCCGCACACATCCGATATCGAAAATCTTCGAAAACAGATCAACGAAGCGGACCTCCCCAATTATGTCCGGGACCGGGCAATAGAGGAAGTCGAACGTCTGGAAATCATGCCGCCCTTTTCAGCTGAGAGTACAGTTTCGAGATACTACATCGACTGGTTACTGGCCGTTCCCTGGAAGAAGAACAGAAAGGAAAACAAGGACATCAAAAAAGCCCGTATCGTCCTGGATGAGGATCACTACGGCCTGACCGATGTCAAGGAACGGATTCTTGATTATCTGGCTGTACGGCAACTCAGTAAAAAGACCGATGGGGAGATTCTGTGTTTTGTGGGACCGCCGGGAGTCGGTAAAAGTTCTCTGGGGAAATCGATCGCCCGGGCTCTGAATCGTCCCTTTGTACGGGTCTCTCTCGGTGGAGTCAAAGACGAAGCGGAAATCAGGGGACACAGGCGGACCTACATCGGGTCTTATCCGGGGCAGCTGGTCAAGGGATTGAAAAAGGCCGGAGCCATGAATCCGGTTTTTCTGCTCGATGAAATCGACAAACTGGCCAACGATCACCGCGGAGATCCTTCGTCAGCTCTGCTGGAAGCTCTGGATCCTGAACAGAACTCGGAATTCGTCGATCATTATCTCGATCTCGAGGTTGACTTGTCCGGGATTTTCTTCATCACAACTGCAAATTCGGTGTCACCGATTCCTCCGGCTCTCAAGGACCGCATGGAGATCATCGAACTGTCAAGCTACACCAATGAGGAAAAAAGTCACATTGCCTCTTCTTTCCTCTTACCGAAACAGTTGATGAAAAACGGCTTGAATGAAGATTCCGTATCTCTTGAGAATGAAGCGCTTCAGAAGCTCATAGAAGAGTACACCCGGGAAGCCGGTGTTCGCAATCTGGAACGGGAAATCGGTAAACTGACACGGAAAATCGCCAGGCAGTACCTTGAAGAGGGCAACGAAAGCTCTTTCTTCCCGTTCAATGTGGACGAATCCAAACTGGAAACCATTATGGGAATTTCCAAGTTTCAGGCGCCCAGGATACATACCATGTCTGAAACCGGTGTCGCCGTCGGTTTGGCCTGGACTCCTTTTGGAGGGGATGTTCTGGTCATCGAAAGCCGTTTGATTAAAGGGAAGGGGAAGGTCATCCTGACAGGACGTCTTGGGGAAGTGATGCAGGAATCCTCGAAAACCGCCTGGAGCTTTTCAAAGATAAAACTGTATGAGTTGTCTTATCTGACAGATGATATGGATCGCTATGATGTTCATCTGCACATTCCGGAAGGAGCGACTCCAAAAGACGGCCCTTCGGCGGGGATCACTCTCGCTGCGGCTATGATATCGATGATAACGGGGATACCGGTCCGTTCCCAGGTGGCGATGACTGGGGAGATCACTCTGCGTGGACGGGTTCTTCCAGTCGGTGGTATCAAGGAGAAGATCCTTGCGGCATACCGGTATGGAATTCTTGAAGTGATTCTTCCTTTGGAGAACAAAAAGGAATACCAGCACGATATTCCGGTCGAAATCCGGAACAAACTGACAGTGCATTACGTCGAAACGATGGATGAAGTGATCGAGAAAGCATTGGAAGCACCGGTGACCATGGCCAATTGCAACAGTCCGATTTTAAAGCCGGCCACTGGCGACAAAATTCAGTAAAACATACGGTTGAGTTATGAATTCATTTTCTTTTAAAAAAGTTGAATTAATCCGAACAGCTTATATCCCTTCACAATTATTGAAGGATTCCATCCCTCAGGTGGCTTTTATCGGCCGCTCGAATGTCGGAAAATCCTCACTGATCAACCATTTGCTGGGACGGAAAAAAATGGCACAGACCAGTGGTAAACCTGGAAAAACACTCAGTGTGAATTATTACCGGATCGACGATTGCATCTGTTTCGTAGATCTTCCAGGCTACGGCTACGCCAAGGTTTCACATTCTGAAAAAAAGAGAGCCAGTGAACTTCTGGACGCCTATTTCAGCAACTCTTCATTGAAATTACTGTGTCTTCTTCTGGACAGTCGACGGGGATTGTTGGATATCGATCTGATGATGCTCGAAAAAATAATGCAAAAAACATCACGAATATTGACAATCGCCACAAAGATTGATAAAATCACATTCTCAGAAAAAAAAAGTCTATTGTTCAAACATCAGAAAGAATTTAATTTATCCCTGATTCCCTTTTCGGTAAAGAGTCAAGTTTTCAGGGATGAATTACTGGATGTGATATTCAAAATTACAGAGGTGGATCATGTATTCATTAAAAGATCTGAAAGCAATGAAACCCGTGGAATTGAAGAAGGTGGTAAAGGAATTAAATCTTGAAGAACTCGATCCCAAAAAGCTAAAAGATCAAAATGCCCTTTTTTTTGCGATATTGGACGCCCAGGCGAAAGCGTCAGGCAAACTGTTCGCCGAAGGCGTCATTGAAACGCATACGGAAGGATACGGATTCCTGAGATTTGAAGAATTTTCCTATTTGTCCAGTCCGGAAGATATATATGTTTCTCCTTCTCAAGTGAACAAGTTCGATCTGAGAACTGGCGACACGGTTTCAGGTTCCGTCAGACCCCCGAAAGGCGGTGAGAAATATTTCGCTTTGCTGACAGTGGAAGCCATCAATTCCGAAGATCCTGAAGTCGTCACCAAAAACAGACGTAACCGCCGTTTTGAGAAGTTGACACCTCTCTATCCCGATGAAGCTCTGAGTCAGGAAACTTTTTCGGAAAACATGACGGGACGGGTAATGGATCTGCTGACTCCCATCGGAAAGGGGCAGAGAGGCCTGATCGTCGCTGCTCCAAGAACCGGCAAGACCATGATTCTGCAGAATATCGCAAAGTCCATCGAGATCAACCACCCGGAAGTTCACCTGATTGTCCTGCTGATCGATGAACGCCCGGAAGAGGTTACCGACATGAGCCGCAACGTCAACGGCGAAGTGATCGCTTCGACCTTCGATGAAGTGCCGATGCGTCATACGAAAGTCGCCGACATCGTTCTCGAAAAGGCAAAACGTCTGGTCGAGATGGGAAAGGACGTGGTTATCCTGCTCGATTCCATCACCCGTTTGGCCAGAGCTCACAATGCCATCACCCCGGCTTCCGGAAAGGTGCTGTCCGGCGGTATCGATGCCAACGCTTTGAACAAGCCGAAGAAATTCTTCGGTGCTGCCAGAAACATTGAGGAAGGGGGAAGTTTGACCATCTTGGCCACTGCGCTGGTCGATACGGGAAGCAGAATGGACGAAGTTATTTTTGAAGAGTTCAAGGGTACCGGTAACATGGAAATCAATCTGGACAGACGCCTGGTGGACAAGCGGATCTTTCCGGCCATCGATCTTTTCCGCTCCGGCACGAGAAAGGAAGAATTGCTCATCGAAAAGGAAGACCTCAACAAGATTTGGGTCCTGCGCAAGGTTCTATCTCAGATGTCCGAGGTCGAGGCGATGGAACTGCTCATCGAAAAGCTGAACAAGACCAAGACCAACAAAGATTTTATCAAAATGATGTCTCAGGGCATGTAATTCGGGGAATAATCAGATGATTGCGAATTTTAAGGAACTGCTTGAAAAAGCATCGACAGCCGAAGGCGTCGTTGTAGGGATACCGTCACCGGAAGACGAGTATTCATTGAAAACCATCGCTCTGGCACAGAAAAACGGGATCAAACAGTTTATTCTGGCCGGTGACGAATCGGCGATTCGGGTCGGCATGAAGAAATACGAAGTCGAAGCACAGGGGATACAAATCATTCATACTGATTCGGAGGAAGCAGCCGCAAAGAAGATCGTTGAAATGGCTGTCTCCAACCAGGTTCATGTGATTCTGAAAGGATTTCTGCCCACCGCCAAACTTATGAAGCCGGCTCTGGACAAGGAAACCGGACTTCGTACCGGAAACCTGCTTTCAGATCTGTTGATCGTCGAATCCCCCATGTCCGGCAATGGTTTTTTGGGTATTACAGACGGCGGATTGAACATCCTTCCCGATTTGGATCAGAAAAAACAGATCATTGAAAATGCCGTAGCCGTTTATCACCGGTTGGGTGTCGAAAGACCGAAAGTCGGAATCATGGCTGCCGTGGAATCAGTAAAGGATTCAATGCCGGCTACCGTTGATGCCAAGGGGTTGACGGAAATGAACCAAAATGGTGAAATCGGCGGCTGCCAGGTGTACGGTCCGCTGGCCTTTGACATCGCCGTATCCGAGAAAGCCGCCCATCACAAGGGAGTGATGAATCCGGTCGCCGGGCATGTGGACATCATGGTCATGCCCAACATCGAATCCGGAAACATCCTGGCCAAGGCATTCACTTATGTCATGAAAGTTCCTGTCGCTCATGTAGTTATGGGAGCGAAAATACCGATATTGATCACTTCGAGAAACGAATCCGAATACGACAAGATCCTTTCAATCGCATTGGGGGTGATCATTGCCAAAAATCTGGAATAATCTGGTTCTTTTTTCGGTATTGTTTTCGGCCCCGTTAACCGCTTCCGTATTGAACGAACTGCGAAATGCCTTAACCGGTTCCTCTCCCTTCCTGGCCGAATTCAGACAGGAAATGATTGATAATGGACGTACGGAACTGGTTGAAACAGGATTTTTCATCTATGGTTCTCCCAGTCGAATGAAATGGGAATATCGGGATCCAGAATCCAAGATTTTTGTACTGAACAGAGGTAAAATCAGTTTTTATGATCCACAGGAAAATCAGTTGTCCGTGGGGGATGTGGAAAAACAGAAGTCACAGTGGCTGTGGCAGGTGTTGACGAACGATAGCGAAGAGGTTGAAATCGAGGAAAACGAGGTCTTGAGGTCGATCAAAATCAGGCAAAAAGAGGATGAAACCGTATTCACCGTTTTCGTCGGCGACAATGGGCTTCCTGAACATGTCACTCAGCAGGATTCCCTGGGTTATGAATTCCGTTACACTTTTTCCGGTTATCGCCTGAAGTGTAAAATCGGCGATAAGGATTTTGAGATAAAAGCCCCTCAGGATGTTGAAATTGTTGAATTGGAATAACTTTTATTTCATCAACTTCGTAATATGATCTTGGACGACGAACAAAAACTGATCAAAGACGCTTTGGCTGGTGATTCGAAGTCCTTTGAGAGGTTGATGAAATTGTACAGTCGTAAGATATACAGTTTTGTTTATCGAATGGTGAGAGACGAAGAGATCGCCACCGAACTGGTACAGGATTTTTTCATTAAAATATACACTGTGCTTCATAAGTATAATTTCACCTATAAATTTTCGACCTGGGCATACCGAATCTGCTACAACATGGTGATTGATCATGTTCGAAAGAATCAGGTGAATATAGATTCTCTGGATGACGATTTCGTCACTCAGAAAGCGTTGCTCGAATCCGATAATTTCGTCAGTGACAATGGCTTTGACAACCTTGAACAAACGGAAATTCGGGAGCTGGTCTGGAATTCAGTCGAAAGAATACCCTTGAAATTCAGGGAGTTGGTGCTGCTGCGTTACCTGGACGGATTGAAATATGAAGAAATTGCAGAAATCACAGAGCTACCTGTCGGAACGATAAAAAACCGCATTTTCAAGGCAAAGGAATTGTTACGTGAGGAGATAAGAATCCATGGATTGTCCGAATCATAGCTTGCTGGCCGGGTACCACAGTGATGAGTTGAGTGCCGTCGAAAAAATGATGATCCGCGACCACTTGGTGGTGTGTCCCAAGTGCCGTTCAATTATCTCGGATTATAAAATCATGGAGAATGCTCTCAGGGAGCCGGTTCTGCTGGAACCTGCAATCGATATTGAACGCATTGTCATGAAGACTGTTTCACCGAAAACCCCATCAAAGCTGTCTCTGGGAGTTTTACTACTCTTTTCTCTGTCTCTGTTCATTGCTTTGCTGTACGTGTCATTCGATCTAAGCAACAATGGTGTGCTCGCCGCTTTACAAGTCGGAAATGCTAACGCGTCCAGTATTCTCGGATCGTTGATCCGGCTTTTATCCGGGGCTTTCAAATTGATCTACGCCTTTTACAAGATTGTCGATGCCTTCAGCAGAGCCTTGACTTTCGGTCTCATGTCCATTGAGATGCTGTTGCTGGTACTCAGTGTTCCGAGCATCTTCATCGCCAAATCGATTTTCAGAAAAAGAGATGCCCGGTCTCATGTGGGCAAATGAAAATGTTGAAACAGAGAATACAATGGATCCGACGGGTCTCTTTTCTGCTTGTTTTTCTGGGGTTCTCGTTTCTTTCATGGTCGGAAGATTTCAAATTCGTAAAGCATCAGCATGTCGACAAGGATTCTTCTCTGAAAACCAGCCTGATTTCTTTCAGAGGGGATATTCGGATCGAAGGTATTCTCGAAGGGTCAGTTCTTCAAGTCGGTGGCAAACTGATTGTTACAGGGCAGGTTACCGCGGATATCATCGCCATGGGAACCGATGTCATTCTGAGTGAGAATTCCAATGTAGACGGCGATTTGTTGATCATAGGCGGAAAACTGAATCGAGCGGAATCGGCCAGGATAAAAGGAGAATATTTTTTTGTAAAACTGGGATCCAAAGAAGTCGAGTCGACATTTCTGCCTCTTTTCTGGGAAGCCAGAACCATCACTCTGTTGAAATTCCTGAAGATTATTCTATGGCTGCTCATCGGTTTGATGATTTATGCAATGATACCGGGACGGCTTCATTCCATGAGTCTGTACCTGAGGGATGGCAACCTGGCCAAATACGCCATGACCGGCATTTTGACTTTACTGGTATCGGTCACGCTGCTTCTGCTCTTCACCCTGCTCAGTCTCTTCATCATCGGAATTCCTTTCCTCGCACTTCTGCTTGTGGCCGGTGCCATGCTGATTCTTGTGGGAAGAACGATGATGATGTATTCAGTCGGGCTGTACATGCTGAATCTGATAAAAAAATCGAATCCCATTTTTTCCATATGCTGCGGGGCCCTGGTTTTTGGGGTGGTGAAATTTATCCCGGCGGTAGGAAGCATCGCTTTGATTCTGATCGATCTGGTTGGCAGCGGAATTGTGATCAACTACATGTTGACACTGAGAAAACAGCGGTAAACTGTTTCTTTTTCTGGTAAAATGGTGAGTGTGCACAGGGGAAAGATGTTGCTTCCGAACAAACGAAGCAGATGGAAGCATCTGCTGATTAAAAGCATTGTTGTCGTGTCGATTTTTGCTGTCGCAGCTCTGCTTCTGTACGTTTCTCATTTTGAACGGATTCTTATCAAACCTTTGATGACTGGAGTTTCTGTCCCCTCGGATTATGGAGATATTATTGTCGTCTTTGGTGGGGGGATGAGAAGAGACGTCAATGTGCAGATTGGTTTCAGCACCTTGGAGCGTCTGAATCAGGCTGTTTCCCTTTACCAGAACCGGGAAATGCCGATACTGGTGTCGGATGGCAGCCTGTACCCGAAGAGTCCGGCAATTCCTCTGGTCATAGACTATTTGGTGGGAAAAGGGGTGAATCGGAAACGGATTCTGATTGAAGGTAACAGTCAGACAACCCGTGACAACGTGGAGAATACCGTAGAAATCGTAAAAAAACTCGGTTTCAGGGAAATGATTGTCTGTACATCGCCATACCATCAGAAAAGATGTCAGGTTCTGTTGCAGAAGGAGCAAATCAAGGATTTTCTGATCGCCGAAAATGTAGATTCGGAAGTGTACCATGCCGTTTCCTTCGGACAGCGCATGAGGGCGTTCAATCTGATCTTTCACGAGTACATGGCTTTGCTTTTTCTTTGGATCAGCGGCATTTTTCAATAATCAGCGCCGCAACCCGGATCTGACCGTTTCAACTTTGTACCTTTTTTAAGGAAGAGATGTAAGGTGCCGTACGATATCTTCCTGTAAAGCCATCATCTCTCCCTGATCCTGTTCGTGATCGTAACCTGAAAGGTGCAGCAGACCGTGAACAGCCAGAATCATCAGTTCCACAAGGACCGGATGACCATTTTCTTCCGACTGCTTCACAGCGACCGGGTAGGCGATGTGGATGTCTCCGGCGTAGGTTGTACCGTCAGGAAGCACCTGATTGAGTACGAAACTCAAAACATCGGTCGGATAATCCTTGTTGCGATAGCTCAAGTTCAACTGTCTGGATTCCTCCGCTCTGCCGATTCTGATGGTGACGTCCCCTTTAATTGGAAGAGTGAATAATAAAGGAGTCAGTTTTTTGTCGAGAAATTCGATGACTTCGTTCTCGATATCGGGATATTCCTGACAGTCTATCTCAAGCATTGATGCTCTTCGGAGATTCGTTGGCTGTAAAATTAAAACCGGGATAGGAAATTCGCATGTGATAGATCGAAGACAGTTTCTTGTAGAAACTTGTAGAAATGATCGACAAAGTCTGAAAGGTCAACCCGTTACATTCGCTGAACTGATTTTCATCAATATTGGATTCAATCACTTTTTCGATCACTTTCTTGATTTCTGCATCGCTGGGTTTCGACAGGCTCTTGGAGGCTGCCTCAACCTGATCGGCAATCATGATGACTGCATTTTCGATGGTCTGAGGCTTTTTCCCGGGGTATTGGAAGTCACTCGGATCGACATCCGCCTTCTTACCGTTGGTCCTGAGAGACAATGCTTTGTCGTAGAAGAATTTC
This sequence comes from uncultured Clostridia bacterium, assembly GCA_964391685.1. Classification (GTDB taxonomy): domain Bacteria; phylum Acidobacteriota; class Aminicenantia; order UBA2199; family UBA2199; genus CAYMND01. The sequence goes on from CAYMND010000001.1 coordinate 21,837, forward strand.
ACGATTTTGCTGCCGTGGTGCTGATTTATGGCTGCTGCAATCTCAGAAGGAAGTTTCAGTTTTACAGCCAGTTCCAGGCCATGGTTCACATGGTTGATGATGGATCGTGCACTTTCCAGCGGAGTCATGTTGTCGTGTGGCGAAGTATAAACGCTGTAATTCTCTGTAAAAAACTGGGGAGAATCAATCTTGCCGATATCATGATAGAGGGCCATCGCCGTGAGCAGAAGAGGGGATATGTTGAGATCCAGCGCGGCTGATTCGGCAAGCGAAGCGACCATCTGGGAATGATGATACGTTCCCGGGGCTTTTTCCAGCATCTGACGGAAAATCGGGAGATTGAGGTTAGTCAGTTCTATCAATTTCAGTTCAGTGACCAGTTTGAAGCCGGTTTCCAGAATCGGGATGAACGAGCTGGCCAAAATGGTGCTGATCAGGGCCGAGCTGACTGCCATGGCCGTGTTGGTGAAAAACAGGGAAAAAGTGAACTCCTGCTTGTCGATATAAAGAAGGGAAGCGAAAAGGACCTGTGTCGGCAAGACCCAGAGAAGCGCGCTTTTGAATATGGTCGATCTTTTCAGACGGAGGAAGAACTCGACACCCAGGGCGGCCATTAGGTTTCCGGCTAGAATGTATAGACTCAAATGGAGATCCCAGTTCGAAAATATTCCTCCAAGAATGGCATTGAAGAAAGAAAAAAACACCGCATGAGGAAAAGAAAAGATGAAGGAAACGATCAGGGCGGAGAATGTAAACGGGATTGCGAAGAAGAGGGTATGACTGGAATAATTCACTTCCAAGGGGATGTTTTCCAGTACAAGAGGAGTCAGAAATATCACCAGGCGGTATACGATGACGCTGAGGGACAGAAGGAGGACGAAAACATTGAAAGCCTTATGATGATTCTTACTGGGAGATTTCCATTGCAGAAACAACATTTTCATGAAGAAAAGAAGCAGTACCGAAGCAATGAATATGATCAGGTACGGAGGTACCGGATTACTCGATTTTGACTGATTGGAGTTGATCAATGAAAGCAGGCGAAGATCCTCATCATTGAATTCATCGCCTTTCCTGACCAGAATTTTTCCGGCTTTCAGCTTGATCAATACCGGATTCACCTGCGACAGGGCTTTCTGTTTTTCGATCTGGGTCAAGCTGTCGGAATATGTCAGATTCGAACCGATGAATTCCATGATCTGATTGGACAGAAGGTCGGCGTCGGCTGAATTGAACGGTTTCTCCGTGAGATATTTAATTATGGTGTCTTTGGTCTCTTTCAGGTCGTGGACTTCCTCCAGGAAAAACGGTCCCTTCTTCTTGCCCGCCTGATGAATCTGAATCCGGTTTTGTGAATCGGTTTTCGAGCTGATCTTGGAAGCGAGAATGCCGGATTTTGCCAGTTCACTGTACTTTTTCAGAAGATCATTGATCTCAAGGATCGAGAATGAGGAGGAGCGGAGCAGTTGACGGACTTGAGTCTTGCTGAGAGAAATCGTGAACCGTTCCAGCAGCTTCTGCTGAAGACTGTCGATGCGAGCGGATTCCGGTGCATCTTTGTCTTTTCTGGAATTGGTGACGATTTCGTACCATTCACTGATCAAACCGATGCTTCGGTTGATTTGATCCTGATGAAATTCATAGACCGGAAGAACATTTTCCTGGGCTTTTTGACGCTCGGAATTGGTTGCGTCGCTGTCCTCCAGGGTGATGTCTTCGTGGATGATGATGTCGTCTCCAGCAATATCGCCGGTTTTGACATTCGAATGTATCGGAACGGTCACTTTGGGGATATAGAGGAAATAGGTCAGTATCAGAGAGAGTGCCAGTAGTGCTACGATGAAAAAGAATCGGTTTCTGGAACCGGTTGCTGACTTGTTTTCTTTCGATATAAATGCTTTCATGTGTCTGCTGACTCTTGGTCATAATCATAAGCATCGATGATTCGCTGCACCAAAGGGTGCCGGACGACATCGCTTCTGTTCAGTTCGACAAAGGATATATCCTGAATCGGGCGGAGAATTCTGACGGCATGGTGTATACCGGATTTCTCGGGATTGGGAAGGTCGATCTGAGTGATGTCTGCGGTAACGACCACTTTGGAAGCCTGTCCGAAACGTGTCAGAAACATTTTCATCTGTGAACGGAGCGTATTCTGTCCTTCATCCAGAATAATGAAAGATCTGTTGATGGTGCGACCGCGCATGTAGGCCAGGGGAGCGATTTCGATGATCCCTTTTTCGATGAGTTCGGCAGTTCTTTCGATACCGATCAGATCATGCAGTGAATCGTAAAGCGGCCGGAAATAGGGGTTGACCTTCTCCTGGATATCGCCTGGAAGGAAACCAAGGCTCTCACCGGCTTCAACCACCGGGCGGGTCAGGACGATTCTGTCGACATTGCGGTTGAGAAGGTGAAACAATGCCAATGCGATGGCAAGATAGGTTTTTCCGCAGCCGGCAGGACCCAGGGCGAACACGAGATCGTGTTCAAATACAGCTTTCAGGTAATGATTCTGATTTACGGTTTTGGGAGAAACGGACCGGTTGTTGATCTTCAATATAATCGGTTTTTCCGATCCGGTCGAATCATTCTGCCGGTTACCGCGGAGAAGGGAGTCAATTGCCAGATCCAAGGCTTCCGTTGTCAAGGAGACGGCAGGACTGATGAATTGACTGCTCAGAAAACGTCGAAAAATTTTTTTCCCTTCTACTGAGCCGTCGTATAGAATCTTCGAACCGCGATGAGTAATGTGTAATTTCAGCTTTGTTTCAATTTCCGGAAGTCTCTGAATCAGGGTGTTGAATCCTTCTTCATGAGCACTATCCGTGATGTCGAACTGATCCATTATTCGCTCATTTTGATTAAACTGTGTGGTATTATCCGATTATAGTGAATAGATATACCCAAGTCAATCATGGCCTTGTCGGAATTGATTCTTACATCGATTCTGATCCGGGTGAAAGACATGAGGGGCAGTTTTGATTAATATTATTATTGACGAATCCTGAATATCGGGATGAAGACGGAGTATGGTATGACTTTGCTGCAGTTGCCGAAAGTTGAATTGAAAGTGGGAATCGCTTTTCGGTCGGGTTCCGAAAGCCTTCACTGGGGGACTGTTTTCCTGGAGTCGAGTTCTCCTTTCCATGATGGCCCGGAAACAGTGGAAAATTTTCTGAACCGGAGGAAGGAACAATTTTTCCCTTTTTTCGACCATCAGAACAATAAGTTCTTCCAGGTGAACCGGAAGGCGATATTTTTCCTGTATGAACCGATAGTGGAGACTGAGCGCATGATCGGAGCGCCGGCCATGGTTTTTCTTTCAGATGGGGGAGCTCACGATGTTTTCCAGATCACCGACCTTCCGAGTGACCATTCAAGGTTGCAGGATTACATGAATCTCGACCGGGAGTTCCTGGTGTTTTCTAAAACAGAAGCCCTGCTGTATTTCAATAGAAGCCATATTTTGAAGGTCACCGAACATGAATAATATCAAACGGATCGTGGATGCCCTGATCAACTGGAATGGAATCCGGGTAGTGATAAACAAGATTGAACCGATTTTTCTGGAAAAGGATCATCAGAAAATCCCCCTTCTGAAGAAAACGCTGGACGACAGGGAGTATCTGCTGCTGAAGCAGGAATTGACAAGCTTTTCAGGAGGATCCTCGCGTTTTGTGGTACAGGGGAAAGTCCTGGATATCGTCGAAGATCAGGAACAACTTGAGATCGCCGTGCATCAGCCTGATTCCATGCCGGAAATGACGGCACCTGCCGAACTGAAGTCCGAGGTGGCTGAAACATCACCCGAAACGGCAGCCGAATCAGCCAAAGAGGTTGAGAAGCAGGAAAAGGACATGATCGGTGTTCAGATCGAAAAATACGATACGGACACCATCGAGGGGTTGCTTTGCATGATGGTGGACATGAAAGCATCCGATCTTCATCTCAGCAGTAACTGTTCGCCGTATATGCGCATCGATGGTGAGATGTTGTCCATTGATCAGCTCGAACCGGTGAGTTCAGAAGAGTTATGGGAACGGTTGACCGTGATTATGCCGAAACGAAACCAGGAAGAGTTCAACAGCTGCAAGGATACTGATTTCGCTCATGAAATAGCGGGCTTTGGAAGATTTCGATCCAATATTTTCCAGGACCAACGCGGAATCGGTGCGGTTTTTCGGTTGATTCCATCAGAGATTCTCAGTGCTGAAGTTCTGAAGGTCCCGTCGGCGATCCTCGAGTTGTGCAAAATGCCCAAAGGGCTTCTGCTGGTCACCGGGCCGACGGGAAGCGGGAAATCGACTACGCTGGCTTCTCTGATTCATCA
>CAYMND010000002.1:0-24291 GCA_964391685.1 uncultured Clostridia bacterium
CGGCTTCGTCACGGCCAGCGGAAGAAACCTGGAATCCACCCTCGATATCCTCCGTCGTCATTCCGTGCCCCAGCCCGATGTCGTCATCACATCGGTGGGAACGGAGATCTACTACGGGAGCAAACTCATCCCCGACGCCGAATGGGAAAGGCATATCTCCTACAAATGGGACCGTAACCGTATCGAAACAATTCTCAGAAATATTAAGCAGTTGGAAATGCAGGAGGAAAAGGCACAAAGACCCTATAAAATTAGCTTTTTTCTGGAAACGGGCAAAAAGCTTCTTCCGGAGATCCACAACCGTCTGATCCGAAACCGATGTCGTTATACCCTGGTCTATTCGGGGGACCGGTTTCTCGACATCCTTCCCTACCGGGCTTCCAAGGGGAAGGCCATCCGGTACCTCAGTTACAAATGGGAAATTCCACTTGACAACATGCTGGTCTGCGGAGATTCGGGAAACGATGATGAAATGCTCCGGGGGGAAACCCTGGGGGTTGTAGTCGGAAACCATGCACCGGAACTTGAAAAGCTTCGGGGAAGCAAGCAAGTCTTTTTTTCAGAGCAGGATCACGCTCTGGGAATCATTGACGGCATCCGGCACTATCGTTTCATCAAAAAAGCCACAGGAGAAAAGAAATGAGTTATTCAGCGACAACCCAAGAGATCATACCGGAAGAGGAACTCAATGAATTCCGACAGTTCCTTTCCCGTCTGATGTATGACAACCGGGATAAATTCCTGTTGCGCAACGATATCATTCTCTGTTTCCGGCAATACTGCATCGAGCATGAGATTCCCGACGATTTCCAGTCGAATTCTGCAACAGCCCGTTTTATCGGTCGTATCCAGGAAGCCTTTCCACTGGATGACTACCTCAACATCATGTGGCGACACAATATCGGCCGCTATCGATTCTATCAGCTTCGAATCGACGGGGCGGAGTTATCCCAGATCGAGCTGAACAGTTACCTTCATAAAAAGGAAGAGTACATTCTCGGCAAACGGTGCGACCCCAGGCCTCCCAGCATGGATTTCTCACCGTTCTACGACTACTCCCCATCCATCAAGGACCCGCAGCGGATCGGCAACGGTATATCATTCCTCAACCGGTATCTCTCCAGCAATTTTTTCAGCCGGCCGGAAACATGGCATGCCAACCTCTATGAATTCATCAAACTGCACAAGATAGACGATCGGCAACTGTTGATCAACGGGGCAATGATCCCGGATTTCAACACCCTGGTCCGGGAAGTCGGCGCCATGCTCGAATGGTTGGCCGGCCAGGACAAAGACCTGTCCTACCAGATGATTTCGGACCACCTGAAAAAAAGAGGTTTCGAATCCGGATGGGGAAACTCCATCGAACGGATTTCCACCGCCATGCAGAGCCTGACCGACTTGATCAACGAACCGAGCGACACCCTTCTGGAACATTTTCTCTCCCAGGTTCCCATGCCTCTCATCTCCAAAATCGCCATCCTCTCACCCCATGGCTGGTTCGGCCAGGACAACGTGCTGGGGAAACCGGACACCGGAGGCCAGGTCATCTACATCCTGGACCAGGTCAAGGCCTTGGAGAAACATCTGGTACAGGACATCGAGAATGCCGGTCTCGATGTCAGTCCGGTGATCGTCATCGTCACCCGTCTGATCCCCCAGGCGGGTGACACCAGCTGTCATATCGAAAGAGAAAAAGTGCACGGCACCCGGAACTGCTGGATCATCCGGGTCCCGTTCAAGGACGGAGACGGAAGAATCGTGGAACACTGGATCTCCCGATTCAGAATATGGCCTTATCTCGAGAAATTCGCCGATGACGCGCTCACTCGAATTATTGCGGCATGCCGGGGGAGACCGGACCTGATCATCGGCAACTACTCCGACGGCAACCTGGTGGCTTCCCTGATTTCCAAGCGGCTCGATGTCATCCAATGCACCATCGCCCACGCCCTGGAAAAGTCGAAATACCTTTTCTCCGACCTCAACTGGACCGAATACGAAGCGGATTATCATTTCTCCCTCCAGTTTCTGGCCGACATGATCGCCATGAACAAATCCGATTTCATCATTACCAGCACCTACCAGGAAATTGCAGGGACAACGGAAGCCATGGGTCAGTACGAATCGTACCAGTTCTTCACTCTGCCCGGCCTCTACCGGGTGGAATCGGGTATCAATCTGTTCATTCCGAAATTCAACGTCATTCCTCCGGGAGTCGATGACGAGTTGTACTTTCCCTATTTCGAGACAGAAAAAAGAATCGAGGCGGCCACGCACAAATGGACCGGGCGGATGTTCACCGATGATTGCGGGGATATCTACGGCAATCTGGATGATCCTGAAAAGCCGCCGATTTTCACCATGGCCCGCTTCGACCGCATCAAGAACATTACCGGTCTGATCGAGGCCTTCGGACTGAGCCCCACCCTACAGGAGCGATACAACCTGATTTTCGCTGCCGGGACAATCCACTTCGATCAGTCCCATGACGACGAAGAGCGGGCTGAAATTCGCAAAGCCTACGAACTGATCGAAAAATACAGACTTCACGGCCGGATACGATGGCTCCCCAGCATCAACAAACTGGAGACCGGCGAAGCGTACCGGGTCATCGCCGACCACCGGGGACTGTTCGTTCAACCGGCACTTTTCGAGGCCTTCGGTCTGACCATCCTGGAAGCCATGTCTTCGGGACTGCCCACCTTCGGTCCGAAATTCGGCGGCCCCCGCGAAATCATCGCCGACGGATGCGGTTTTCTGTTGAATACCAGCAGTCCGCAACTGATCTGCGAAGGACTGGAAGAGTTCATCGCCGCCGAACACAGCGATCCGGGCCTGTGGGAAAACACTTCTCAAAAAGGCATCGCACGGGTACGCAGCCACTACACCTGGTCGCTGTACAGCCAGAAACTGATCAACCTCAGCAAGATCTATGGTTTCTGGCGCTATTCGGTATCGGGGAAAGAGAAGGTCAAGCTTGACCGTTACAGCGATCTGATCTACCAATTCCTGCTCAAGCAGCGCGCCGGGATACCGCCGGCAAGCCGTACCCAAACCGAACCGGTCACGGGCGCTTCTTGATGACCCAGGTGATCACCCCGAGAATGCGGCACTCGCCTGTCGGTCGGTCCCGCATCGTGCCGACATACCGGCTGCCGTCACTTTCGAAAAGGTAAAGCTTCCCGCGATGCAGCGCCCTGTCGACCACCAGAATGTCTCCGTGTTTCAACCGGTATTTTCCGCAATCACCACACAGACGCACCAGTACGGTAGCCGGTGGATCGGGGACCAGCAGAGGATTGAGGTCCAGGGTCGGCTGCAGGTAATCGGTGGCCGGTGAAGGGAAGCCGGTGGTGTATTTCTGCTGACCGGCGTAGGGATCATATCGCTTGCTTTTGTTCGTCATTTGTTCGCTTTTCAAAATATACAGTAAAAAACGGAACCCGTCAACCGGACTCCGGTCCGGGGATGAAAAAACCATTTTTTGGGACAAAGAAAAACATTAAACTAAATTCTTAGTTGACAAACTAAATTTTTAGTTTTATGATGGAAGCATGAAAGAATTAACCCGTGCCGAAGAACAGATCATGCACGTATTGTGGGATATCGAAAAAGGCCTGGTAAAGGACATTCTTGACCTTATTCCCGAGCCGAAACCCGCCTACAACACCGTGTCGACCATTGTCCGCATCCTTGAGAAAAAAGGTTTCGTCGATCATGAAGCCTTCGGAAAGACCTACCGGTACTTTCCGCTCATCACCCTGAACGAATACCGACGCGGTTTCATGAAATCCTTCGTGAACCGATTTTTCGGCAATTCGTATCAGGAAATGGTCTCCTTCTTTGCCAGCGACCGGAAAATCACCATCCAGGAACTCGAGGAGATCAAAAACTCTCTGGTCGAGGAAATCGATCGCCAGAAAACGGAGGGGCAAGATGGGATCACCATGGATTGATTACCTCTTCAAAGTGGCCGTATTTCTCAGTGCCGCCTATCTTTTTTATCATTACCTCTTGCGTGACGACATCAGTTTTCTGGGCAACCGGCTCTATCTTATGTCCATGCTGCCGCTCTCATTCCTTCTGCCATTGATCCCGTTGAATTCCCCTTTTCGATCGCTAACCGTCTTCCCGACCGTTTCCACCGACATTCCGGATATTCCTATCGCCGCGTCATCCTCCCCCTCACTATTTTTTTCCATCGTCACCAGCCTGTACTGGGCGGGTGTCGGGCTTTTCATTCTGCGGATTCTCTTTCACCTCTTTCACCTCTACCGCCTTCAGAATCGCCACCCCCGGGAACAAATGCAGAATATCACCCTGGTGAGGATTGAATCTCCGATTCCCCCCTTCTCCTTCTTCAACCATATTTTTCTGCACACCCCTCCGAACTGCGATTTCAGGGAAATCGAGCAGATCATCTCCCATGAATCGGTACACATTCGCCAGTTCCATTCCCTCGACATTCTGATCATGGAATTGGTGGTAGCCCTTCAATGGTTCAATCCGGTGGTCTGGTTCTATCGCAAAGCTCTCAAAGAGACTCATGAGTATCTCGCCGACCGTGAAGTCATTGCGCAAGGCTTCAGTGCGGAAGGCTATAGACTGCTGCTGTTCGAACAGCAATTCGGCGCCAGGCTGTACGAATTCGCCAGTCATCTCAAACAATCTCAAATCAAGAGGAGGATGTTCATGATGAACAGAATGAAAACAACGGGAAAGGCCCCGTACAAAATTTTTTTGGCGCTTCCCCTGATCGCCCTGCTGGCCCTGGCTCTAGCCGAACCCAGGCTGGTCATGGCCACGGTTTCGACTGACGAAACCAAAGCCCAGGATGAAAAGGCCGTAACCCAAAAACAGCCCAGCAAGGAAGAAATCCTGGATACTTTGAAAAAATTCGAAACCAAGGAAAAGTTTCTTAAGGAAAAGATGGCCACCGCCGAGAATGACGATCAGAAAATGAAGTACAAGCAGGCCCTGGACGAACTCTTCAAAGAACGTCAGGTCTATGCAAAAAGTGTCGGTATCGAAAAGAAAATCAAGCACCGGGAAGAAATGAGCGAGCAGGAGCTGAAAGCGCTACTGGACAAGTACGACGCGAAGGTGAAGTACCTCAAGGATTTGTACGGAAAGACTGACGACCCTGAAAAAAAGGAGAAAATCAAGCAGGACATCACATCCATTAAAAAAGAGCGCGAAGCACTGATGACTGATGCCAAAACCTCCGTAAAAACCGAGCCTCCTACCCGTGATGAGTTGGAGAAAAAGCTCCAGATGATCCAGGAAAAGCGCAAGAAGCTCAAACAGATGGCCGCCGAAGAAAAAGACGAAAAAAAGCGTGAAGAGCTCAAGAAAAAGGTCAAATCCCTCTACCAGTATGAAGAGGAATTGAAAGTCAAAATCGAATCAATCGAGAAAAAAACCCCGTAAACTCGGGGTGTTTCGCGAAACGCCCGTTCCGATCCATTCCGATGTCTCTGATCCGGGAAACGACAGAACCGGTTCAGACACACAGAGGCGTTTCGCGAAACGCCCCTGCAATTTGCCGCACGAAGGCCAATCAGGCGCTTTCTTTCTGCTTATCGCTGCGCTTGCGCAGGGTGTGATCGAGAATCTGCTTGCGCATGCGCAGACTCTGCGGCGTCACTTCCAGGAGTTCATCCTCGGATATGTATTCCAGCGCCTGCTCCAGGGTGAACGGCCGCGGCGGCGACAGTCGTACGGCCTCATCGGATCCGGCGGCGCGCATGTTGGTCAGTTTCTTTGTCTTGCAGGCATTGACAACCAGATCGTTATCCTTGCAGTGCTCGCCGACGATCATTCCGGCATAGACCGGTACTCCCGCCGGAATGAACAGCTGCCCTCTCTCCTGAAGGTTGAACAGGGCGAATGCTACGGACACACCGGGTTCCAGCACGATCATGGCTCCCTTGTTCCTTCTTCTGATCTCCCCCTTGAACGGTTCGTAGGCCCAAAAACTATGGTTCAGTATTCCGGTTCCCCGGGTGGCGGTCAAGAATTCGCTATTGAAACCGATCAGGCCCCGGGCCGGTACCAGGAATTCCAGACGGGTATACCCGTCGCTGCCGCTGTTCATGTTCCGAAGTTCGCCCTTTCTGATACCGAACATCTCGATGACCACTCCTGCGAATTCGTCGGCCACATCCACCATGGCCAATTCGATGGGCTCGCAACGCCGGCCGTCGATGAACTTCTCGATCACCCTCGGTGGAGTCACAGCGAATTCATACCCTTCTCGACGCATATTTTCGATCAGTATCGAAAGCTGCAGGGCTCCCCGTCCCTTGACTACGAAGGAACCTCTCATGTCCCCTTCTTCAAGCCGCAGGTTCACATTGGTCAGGATCTCCTTGTTCAGACGATTCTCAAGATGACGTGACGTGACATACTTTCCTTCGTTGCCCGCAAAGGGGGAATCGTTGATGATGAAGGTCATGGCCATGGTGGGCTCGTCAATGTTCATCACCGGTATGGCCACCGGATTATCGCGATGGCAAACGGTCTCTCCCACATGCACCGTTTCGGCACCGGCCACAGTTATAATGTCACCGGCTGAAGCCTCTTCGATCTCCTGTCGTTTCAAACCATGATATGTAAACAATTTACTGACCTTGAAATTTTCGCAGCTTCCTTCACGGGTCATCAGGGCTACCGTCTGTCCCGCAGTAATCCGCCCCTGAGCGATCTTCCCTGTTCCCAGCTGGCCGAGATAGTTGTCATAATCGATGGCTGAGACCAGCATCTGCAATGGCGAATCTGTATCTCCTTGCGGTTGAGGAACATGCTGGATGACCGCATCCAGCAGGGGAATCATATCGGAGTTCTCGTCCTCCATCTGCCACTTGGCGACCCCCTCCTTGGCCGAGGTGTAGACCACCGGGAAATCAAGCTGTTCATCACTGGCGTTGAGTTCAACAAACAGGTCAAAAACCGCTGTCAGTACTTCGTGGGGCCTGGCGTTCGGCCGATCGATTTTGTTGATGACCACCAAGGGACGCAAGTCGAGCTGCAGGGATTTCTTGAGCACATACTTGGTCTGGGGCATGGGGCCCTCAAAGGCGTCGACAATCAACAGCACCGAGTCCACCATCTTGAGAATCCGCTGCACCTCGCCCCCGAAATCGGCGTGGCCGGGGGTATCGACGATGTTGACCTTCACACCCTGGTATTCAAAGGCGGCGTTCTTGGAAAATATGGTGATACCGCGCTCCCGTTCCAGATCGTTGGAATCCATCACCCGTTCGGCCACCTGCTGATTCTTGCGAAAAACGCCGGTTTGACGGAGGATGGCATCGACCAGGGTGGTCTTCCCGTGGTCTACATGGGCGATGATGGCGATATTTCGGATAGATTTCGACATATTCATTCTCTCCATTGATTTCTTGTTGCGGGAAAGGTTTTAATGAACGATTTTTTATTATATCACAAGAACTGCCTCTGCAGCAAGATTTCGCATTGCCTCATGAAAAATCAGGACTCGCTGGATTCATCCTCCTGCCTCAGTTGTTCGAATGAAAGGTCCATCAGAGGGTAATTCTCCCAGCCGTTGAAGTCGAAATGCCACCATTCCGTCGGGTAATGGGTAAAACCGAACTTGGCCATGACCTGAAACAGGAAATCGCGGTTGTTCCTGGCATTCTTAGGCAGATCCTGACAGGATGGGTGCGCCTTTTCCGAAAAATCATCGAAGTCGGTGGGCATGGGGTAATCCTTTCCCGTCTTCAGGTCCACCAGGGTCAGATCAACGGCGCAGCCTCGGTTGTGTCGGGAACCGTACCGCGGATCAGCGACAAACTGCTTATCCGGATAGACTTCATAAAAACGGACCGTTGCCGCATACGGACGGTAGGCGTCGTAAATCTTGAACCCTGCATTATGCTGCTTCAGAAAATCCGAAGCCTTTCTCAACGCCTCGGCCACCGGCCGTCGCAAATAGGCCTTGGCTTGCGGGTATATCACCGTTTTGGTGAAATTGTTGCTTGTGGCGTAGCGGATATCGAGGACGATCCCCTCGATTTCCTTTTCCAGATCCACCAGTTCCATGTCGGGATTTTCGGCGACATGTTTCTTGTACTCACCGATATCCGTTACGATATACAAGCCTTTTTCGGGCCTTTCCAGATTTATGGTCTCCGGACCTTTGGCACAGGAAATCGTCATAATGATTGCAACCGAGAGCAGCACAGCTCCCGCAGGGATCAGCCTTCTAGCATCAGCCATGGGTACCTCCGATCATAACCGTCCATCATAACATCCGAATATTTTTCTGTCATGCGGCGGCCGGACATTTCTTCAAAAAGCGATGTTTACTCTCCACTGTGAACACATTTCAGATTCTTTTTGTTTCTCATTCCTTTTTACCCTATCATATTATCGATGTCGATCAGCGCCAATTTTATGTAAGGAGTTGACCATGAAAAAACGGCTTCTTTCCACTTCGATTGCCCTGGCTGTCGTCCTGGGATTGTTCTGGTTTTCAAACGCCTGCGGCAAAAAAAATGCATCGGGTGAAATGATCCAACCGTATCGGGCGAGCAGCTTTGCCGAGGTCACCCGTCAGTTGAATCCGAACGGAAGTTTCTTCCTATACGCCGGTACCGATCAATGGGTCAAATGGGTGAACGATCTGTTCGAGTATCTGCTCGACCCCAAAATTACCGCCACCATGGGCAGCAATCCGGAAAAGGCTGTCGCCGGCATCCGATGGTTCAGAACTCTTCTGACCGACAGCGGAGTGTTGTCCGTGGACGGAATCGGCATCAGTTCTGTCCCTATCGCCGAGCAGCTTCACCACAGCACCGTGGTGATTCACCGCAGTAAAACCGATGGCAGTGACCTCATAAGCCGGTGGTCCAAGCAGGCCGAACGTCCCCTGGACACCCTGAAGTTCCTACCGGACGACACAGTGTTCGCCTCTTTTTCCGACCACGCCCTGGCCGAACTGTGGCAATGGCTCGATCAGCACATCGGGGGATCGGAAATCGGTGAAATGGCATCCGGTTGGAACCAGATGAAGCTCGGGATGGCTTCCGCAGGCATCGACCTGCAGACAATCTTCGACAGTCTGGGGCGAAAGATCGGCCTGGTGGTCACTCTAGACCGGGAAAAATCCTTCCCTGTCCCGGGTGATATCAGCGGCATGACCTTCCCGGCCCCCGGTCTGGCCCTGATCGTCGACACCAAGGACGACACCGTCTTCAACCTGTTTCAGAAATTTTTACCCATGGCCGAACTGAACCAGGAGGACGGATACAAAACCCTGACCATGCCGGATATGCCGCTTCCTTTCGACCTGAAGCTGAAATTCTGCCAGGGAAAAGACAGATTTATCCTGGCCAGCAATTCGACGCTGCTGGAGACCCTTAAAAAAGGAGCCCACCCCTCTCGCGCCCTGACCGACACCGCCGAGTTCAAGGAGATGTCACAGTTCATGCCCGATACAGGAAACGGCTTCCGCTACCTCAGCAGTCGTCTGTGGGATGAAATCTCGAAAATGGTGAAAAGCAAGCTGGAACATGAAGGAAACAATCCCTCGGCCGCCGCCGGAATCGGATTCCTGACCCGCCTCCTCCCCTCCCGGCTGGCCCAGTACAGCGTCATTCGACACCAGGGAGATTCCATCAACATCAAAATGAATCACAGCTTCTCGGCCGGACATCTGATGCTGCTGCCGGCGGTCACCGGCGTCGGCATCATTTCGGCCATCGCCATCCCCAACCTCATCCGGGCCCGGGAACAGGCCGCCAAGATAATCAACGAAGACCCTGGAAGCCAGGCCGAGGAAACCGCGGCAAAAGGAACGTTTCAGGAAGAGTAATCCGCATTTTTCTGTTTTTCGCCAGCATCGGACCCGTCAGACTTTGTGGAACAGTTTGCATTTTTTTTAAAAAAAACCACAATACCTCTTGACTCGATATATCGCTTCGTGATATATCACCTCTTGATACATCGCATTGCGATGCCAAGAGGTTGAAGATGAATGAACAAACCTTGAAGAAACGGTACCTTCCGATGTCCGAGACCGCTTACTACATTCTGCTTTCTCTCACTTCCGAACAGCACGGTTACGGCATCATGCAGAACGTGGAACAGATCACCGAAGGTCGTATCCGCCTGGGGGCCGGTACCCTCTACGGCACCTTGCAGAAACTGGAAAAGGAAAAGTTGATCGAAGCGAGTCGAGAAGAGGATCGACGCAAATTTTATAAGCTGACACAAACCGGATTGACCCTTTTACGCTATGAGCTCGACCGGCTCAGCGAATTGGTGGGGAACGGAAACAGAATTGTGGGGGTCATCAAATGAAAAAAATAAAGAAAACATGGAAGTTCTGGTTCAGGCGGAACACAGACAAACTGGAATGCTGGCTCGAAAAGGAAGCGGCGCAGGGCTGGATGCCGGTCCGCCTGAACTGGGGCATGCGGTGTTTCACCTTCGTCAAGGGGGCACCGAGACAGGTGGCCTATTGCCTGGATCTGTTGTCGGACATGCCCGGAAGACCTGAAGCCGAAACGGAAGAAAAAAATGGCAATGGCTACCTTCACCTGATGCGAAACGATCATTGGGAGCTGATCGGCATTTCGGGTGCATGGTACCTGTGGGTGAAAAGCTATACCGGCTCCAGAAGGCTGCGCGAGCAACCGGATCGTAATGCAGAAAAAAAGGAAAGAAAAAAATCGGATTTCTTTCAACAACCGCTGCAGCGTACGGCATGACAAAACCCAACAAGGAGAAAGTATGATGAACGAAACAAAAAAAGTCTTCAAGTGGTGGTGGGGCTGGAATCCGGAAAAAATAGAGAAATGGCTGGAAGAACAGGAGTTGAACGGTTGGAATCTGGAAAAAACAGACGATTTCGGCATCCGCTTCTGGTTCCGGAAAGGTCAATCGCAGAAAATGGCCTACCGCATCGATTTCCAGCCTAAGATCCGCGAGGAGTATCGGCAGCTTTTTTCCGATGCGGGATGGCAGCTGGTAAAAAGAACCAATGGAGGCTGGTATTTCTGGCGCCAACCTTACGATGAGGTCAAGCCGGAAATCTTCACCGACCCGGAAAGCCTGATCGACCGCAACCGTCGACTGCTCCCCCTTCTGCTTCCCGTACTGTTTATTCTTTTAGCCGACATCCCCATTCTTTTTATATTTCTCACTCAGCCGGACGAACGGACTTTCCTGCGGGGATTCTTCTCCGGTTTTCTCAGCGCCAGCATCGTTCTGTTGTTCATCATCGCAATCATTGTTATCAAAATTATACGAGCCAGCTTCAAGATATCGAATCAGAGGATGTAATCATGAGCGAAACAAAAAGAGTTTTCAAATGGTGGTGGGGTTGGAACCCGGGAAAAATTGAAAAATGGCTGGAGGAGCGGGAGATGCAGGGCTGGAATCTCAGCTGGATCAGTACCACCGGACTGCATTTCCATTTCGAGAAAGGTCGGTCCCGCAAAATGACGTATTGCATTGATTATCAGTCACAGGCCAAGGCCGATTATTTCCAGCTCCTGAGCGAAACAGGCTGGTCCCTGGTAGGAGACGGATTCGGCTGGTATTACTGGCGCCAGGAGTACAGCACGGAAAAGCCTGAGCTCTTCACCGATACTCAATCGCTCATCGATCGCAATAAACGACAACTGCTTTTAATCGTGATTCTGCTGTTGGCACAACTGTCAATTCTTACCAATATTATCAGACTTATCAGCGAAAAGACGGATCTGTTTCATAAAATCCTGCTGTTCCTTCAAGGTTCCGTATTCCTTACCCTCCTGGTGATGCTGGTTATTTTCCTGACGGCCAACCGCAGGATGAAAAAACAAATGCAGATCAAGCAATGACGAGGTGCAGGGATTTTCTGAACCGTTCTTGGCTCATCGGTCTCACCGGTATGCGTGGAACGGAACGTTCTATTTTCTGAACGCTTTTTCAATGAAAGGCCGGATTTCTCCTACCGATTCGTTTGGGATGGTGAAGGCCATGTTGTACTGCCTCAGCTTCCATCCTTCATCCGTCAGGGTCAAAATCCCGGAACCGCGGGTGGGCCAGTATGATTTGGAATCGAGGAGTTCGTCGAACCAGGCGGTCCGGCCGTCATCGCTCAGCGTGATATACCGTTTCACAGAGGTGAACACCCAGGCAGAATCCCTTTGGAAATACTTCCTGGACCAGGCCTCGAACTCCTTTTTGTTCCAGCGTTCCCCGGCGTCAGTCCCCAGAAAAACGAAATCATCCGCCATGGCGCCAAAATAAACCGCCTCGTCGGCCACAGCGGCGGCACGATGCCAAGAAGTCAGCAGCGTGTCGATCTCCTTGACCGGATCGCTATCGGTCGCCGGCAAAGCGCAATGAAACAGTACAAGGCTCAATAAGATCCGGGTTATCGTATTCATGATCACTCCGTCATTCCTTCAAATCGATTACCTTACCCGTCTTCGACATTCCGCAACATTTTTTGTGAGAAATGCAGGGTAGCGGAGCCGAGACCGGTCACTTCGAGTTCGCTCAGTGACCGGTCTCGATTTCAACAACTCAATTCAGCCCGCGGTTCTTCAACAAGGCATCGATTTCGGGCTTGCGGCCCCTGAAAGCGATGTAGAGTTCCGCCGGATCGGCGATGCCGTTTTTCTCCAGAACGTTGCTCCGAAACTTTTGGGCCACGGTTTGATCGAACAAGCTGGTCTCCTTGAAAGCCTGGAACGCATCGCAATCGAGGACCGCCGACCAGATATAACTGTAGTAACCGGCGCTGTATCCCCAGACAGCGATATGAGCAAAATAGGTTGACCGGTAACGGGGCAGGATTTCGGGAATGAGACCGACACCTTTCAAGGCATCGTTCTCAAAGGCATTGATATCCAGAGGTTTCTCCTCTTTCAGGGCGTGGTAATCGAAGTCGAGCAGACAGGCTGCCAGGTACTCGACGTTACTGAATCCCTGATTGAACAGACTGCTCTTCTCGATCTTCTCGATCAGTTCGTCCGGGATCACCTCTCCGGTCTCATAGTGATGGGCGTAGTCTTTGAGGACATCGGCCTCGGTGGCGAAATGCTCCATGATCTGGGAAGGAAGTTCGACAAAATCTGTGGCCACGTACGTGGTGGCGTAGGTATTCTGTGCCAGGAGGGCGTCGAGAGCATGACCGAACTCATGGAACAGTGTGGCAACCTCCTCCAGACTCAGCAGCGCCGGTGTTTCACCGGAAGGGCGGGTCAGGTTGCAGACCATGGTGACTACGGGGTCTACTCTCTTGCCGTCCTTATATCGGGCCGCACGGTACTCTCCGCACCACGCGCCGACCTGTTTTCCCTGCCGCGGATGATTATCCAGATATAGAATTCCCACATGACTGCCGTCCGCCTCCTTGACCTCGTAGGCCAACGCCTCGCTGTGAGGGCGGGGTATGGCGGTCAGGGGTTCGAATTTGAGCCCGTAAAGGTTTCCGGCAACCTTGAAGGCACCATTGATCACATTCTCCAGCTTGAAGTAAGGACGAAGGGCGCTGTCTTCCAGATCGTACTTCTCCTTGCGCAGTTTCTCGGCGTAATACCACCAGTCTGCAGCACCGAGTTGGAACCCTCCGTTTTCGCGGTCGATCAGCTTCTGCAGTTCAGCCGCCTCTTTCTTCGCCAGGTTGAGGGCCGGCGGCCAAAGTTGATTGAGCAATCCCATCGCTCCATCGAGGTTCTTGGCCATCATGGGCTCCAAGGTGTAATCGGCGAAATTGTCATACCCCAACATTTTCGCTTTGCGGACCCGAAGGTTCACGATCTTGGCCAGAAGATCTTTGTTGTCGTTGGCGTTGCCCTTGTCACCCCGATGGGTGTAGGCATCGTACAACCGGCTCCGAAGTTCCCGGCGGGGGGAATAGGTCAGAAACGGCAGCATACTGGGTTTGTCGGTGGTAAAAACCCACTTTCCTTCCAGACCGGAGGCCTTGGCTTCCTCGGCTGCGGCAGACACCACACCTTCGGGCAGCCCATCAAGATCCTCCGGTTTGTCGATGATCAGTTGGAACGACCGGTTCTCGGCCAGCAGGTTCTCACCGAACTTCGCCTCCAAGGTAGCCAGTTCCTGGTTGATCTCCGAAAGAGTTTTCTTCTGCTCGGCATCGAGATTGGCACCATTGCGTACAAAAGCCTTGTACTGGTTTTCCAGCAGATAGAGCTGTTCGGCATTTAGATTCTCTTTTTCCCGGTTTTCATAAACCGTCTTGATCCGGGAGAAGAGACGATCGTCGAGTCGGATGGAATCGGAGTGGGCAGCCATCTTTGGATCGATCACACCCTGCACCTTGAGCATTTCATCGCTTCCGCAGGCGGAAACCTGGCTGTAGAAAATGAGGGAAATTTCGTTGAGAAGCTCCCCTGAATTGAACAGAGGTTCCATGGTGTTGGCAAAGGTCGGCGCCTCGGTATTGGTAACGATGGCCTCGATTTCCCTTTTATGATCCTCCATGGCTTTATCGAAAGCCGGCTGATAATGTTTGACCTGGATCAGATCGAAGGGGGGTACTGTATCAAATTCGGAAAGCAGTGGATTGACCTTCTGGTTTTCATCAACCATTTGGGCCTCC
Organism: uncultured Clostridia bacterium; assembly: GCA_964391685.1. GTDB lineage: Bacteria > Acidobacteriota > Aminicenantia > UBA2199 > UBA2199 > CAYMND01. Next base: position 14,591 of record CAYMND010000002.1, read on the forward strand.
TTTTTTTCTTTTCCGCAGCCTATGAAGATAAAGGCGAGCAGAAATGCATAAATTATCGTTCGTTTCATCGTGCAGCCTCCTTTTATCGAAAAGATAGAAATCAGATTCGCGGTTCTACATTCTCAATCCGACGGGAGCAACAGCAGATTATAGCCAATCAACCAATCTTTTTCAATCGTTGCTGCGCAATCCGTACCAGACCTGAGTGGCCCAGAAAGGGTTGCTCTTGTCCACTCTCATCATCGGTTTTACGCCTCCGTCGGCCCAATGTCGACCCAAAGAGTAAAGCAAGTCCAACTCCTGGATGACTCCGTCGTAAACCCAGGCCGAATGGATTTCGTCGTTGGGTTGATGATAGGTGGAACCGACCTGTTCCATCGTTCTTCGGACATCGTCCTCGCTTCGATTTTCGAATCCTCCGGCCATCCCCAGCGAAATGGCCGGTATTCCACGGGCGGCAAACGGGAAATGATCGCTGCGGAACGAGCCTCCCCAGGGGTCGACGGAACGAGTGATCAGCTTCAAGCCTTTGGATTTGCCGATTTCTTCGACTACCTGCAGGATGCTGCTGTATTCCGCCGGGAAGGCGGAAAACGAATCTCGGCGACCGAAATGGTTCATACAGTCCTTGTTGATCACCACGGCGATATCGTTCAGCTTCAGCGGGGCGTGCTCGACGAACCAGGTGGAACCGAGCAAACCGAGTTCCTCCCCGGTAACCGGCATGATCATCACCGTCCGTTTGGGTTTGACGGGATGCTGCATGAAAGCCCTGGCCAAACAGAGCAGGGCGGCGGTTCCGCTGGCGTTGTCCATGGCACCGTTGTATATCCGGTCGCCGGTCTTGTCCGGAAGACCGATACCGAAATGATCGAAATGAGCGGTGTAGATCACCGCTTCATCCTGGAGCCGCTCATCAGTACCGGGAATGACACCGATGACATTATGGCATTCGGCCTGGCGGTACATCTGCCGAAACTCCACATGCAGCCGCAGCGGCAGTTCCATCGGTCTGAACCGTCGGTTGTCGGCTTTCTTCTTCAATAAGGCATAATTCAGTCCGGTTCCATCGAGGGCCCGGTCCAGGGCCGCATGATTGACCCAGGCTTGAAAGAGCAGGGGCTGCTCCTTCTGATCATCGGCGAGCATGCGTTCCACCGACCAGCTGTTGCGCACCACCGCCCAATTGTAGGTGGCCTCCCGTTCGTGATGCAGCAGGATGATCCCTTTGGCCCTCTTACGGCGGGCCATTTCCAGTTTGTACACCCAGCGGCCATAATAACTCATCGATTTGTCTGCGAAATGAGTGCGTTCATAATCCGGATCGTTGACCAGCACCACCAGAACCTTACCCGCCACATCGACACCCTTGAAATCGTCCCATTTGTACTCCGGGGCCTCGATGCCGTACCCGACGAAGAGAAGGCCGTCTTGGCATACAATCTCTTTCAAATCTGTCTCACTGTTGATGCAGTACTCCTGCAGCGGAGTCAGTTCCTTCCGCCCGTCTCGGCCGTCAAAGGCCATGACGGAAGTCTCATAATCCGTCTTGAATCCTTTCAGTCTCACCGGTTGGAGATACCCGTTCTCCCGGGAATAGGGCAAAAGCCCCAACACCTTGAACTGGGTGGAAATATAAGCGGCAGCCAGTGCCGCTCCCCGATCTCCGGTGGCTCTCCCCTCGAGCAAGTCGTGAGCCAGAAATTCCAGATGTCCCAGATACTCATGCTCGCTGAAGCTCCCATCCACAGAATCCGTGCCGAGAAGCGGCCTGAAATCGGTTTTCCCCCAGACAAACAGAGACACCAGAACCCATGAAGAAAACAGCAGACAGAACCTTCTCATAAACATTCCTCCTGACCTAAAGCATACGGAAAAAAGAAAAGATTGTTTTCGCATGCACACCCGGATCACGAAGCCTGTTGATACTGCAGGGACAATAAAAAAAACGGATTTGCATCCGACGATGCATCGACACTTGAAAGACGGCTGTAAAAAAGTATATTTACATATATCTATAAGTGAATAACGAGGTTAAACATGAAAAGACCCAAAACCGCCATATTCATGGTTCTCCTGATCGCCGCACTATGCCGACCCGCTTCCAGCGATGACAAGACCAATCTGTTGCTGGAATCCATCGGCCATTTCAGCAGTCAGAGCGTCTATCTGACATACATCGCCATCGGCACCGTGTCCGATGGTCATGCCAAACAGGTATACAGCAAGGAAACTGCTGACGAACTGCTGGGGAAATTGGTCGGTCTGTGCAGCGCGGCCGTGGGGCAGCTGAACAAGCTTCTCTCATCCGGGGCGATGGCGGGAGAAGACATCCAGTTCACCAGCAAGTTGATCGACACGTTCAACCTCCTGTCAGCCCAGGCGGCTAGCTACCGGAATTTCACCCGGACCGGCGACACCAGTCACATCAAAATTTTCACTGAAAAGCGTCAGGAAGCCTGGAAAAACATCAAATCCCTGCTGGGCATCCAGGAAGAAGGCTGAAAACTCCGAGAATACAGTTCACCGGGAACGAAAGCGGGTAGAGGAAAACAGAATATCCGTCTGCGGAATATTCAGGCCGTAATCTCCCGGGTGGTAGGCTCGGATGCATAGGGCGATGTCACAGGTATCGCTGCTGGTCATGTCACAGTTGTACACCAGCCAGTCACCGGGCATGTCGATGTTGACCCAACCGTTCCAGACACTACCGCCGTCGCAGGATCGGTTGTAGTGGATCTGACGATCGGTGCTCCAAATGAGGTTGACGTTACCGTTTTCATCGAGATCGAAGTGCCGGAACACGGCGCCTTTCGGCGGCATCGGAAAAGAGAGTTCCTTTTCATCCCAGGTGAGACCGTCAGCCGAACCGCTGTACCGGATCAGGCTGGCCAGTTCACACTGGTTCAGTCCCTTCCGATAATTCGAGTAGGTTCTTGTGGTCAGGTAAAGCGTAATCGTTCCGTCATCCTCGAAACGGATCCGGTATTTCAACGGCATCTCTCCGGATGCAAGATCCGGCAGGTCGAAGGCTTCGCTCCAGGTATGCCCTTCATCCTCCGACCAAGCCATCTGCGTTCCGAAGTAGTTGGTGGGATCCCCCGCAAAAGTAAAACCGAGATTCCAGACCACCACCATCCTGCCGTCGGGAGAAAAGATGAAATCCCCCAGCCAGTATTCATATTCCTTGTTAAACGGCAGAACAATCGGTTCCAGAGTATCCGGCAGATTGTTACCCAGCCGCAGCAGCATCATTCTCCCGTAACCGCCCCTCATGATCAGAAAATCTCCACCGGAAGGAGAATGCTCCATATTCGGCCAGTGTACCACGAAAAGATCCTTTCCGAGCAGATGCTCGCTGACTTCTCCCGTTTCCGGATCCGTTCTCTCCAAGACGATCCACTCTCGTTGATTTTCCGGATTGTGAGAGGTGATCCACAGCCATCGGGCTCCCGTACTGTCCAGCCAGTAGCGCCCGATCTTGGCGTTTTCACCTCGGTTGCAGATGTCTTCCGAAACCTGATCGGGATCATTCTCCGGCAGGCGCCGGGCCCTGGCTGTGGCCGCCCAGCCGTTGTCCGAGGGGTCGGCGCTGGCGATGACCAGAGTCTTCCCCTCCGTCCCCCCGTAATCGAACCCGATGGTATATCCGTCTCCGTCCCCGAGATCAACGGGCTGGGAAAACTCCGGTTGAGCGGAGTAGCTGAAATCGATGGTGTCGCTCAACGGCTCATCGGCGGCGATCCGAACCGGGACTTCTTCGCTGAAGGCGGACGGCAGATCGTCCGGTGTGATCCGACAGGTGATTGTTTCTTCGGACCAGGTCAGCACCTCCGGTCTGCGATGATTGAACTCCACGTGAAGTCCGTTCTGAGAACCGGCTTGTGGAAATGTACCGTCCAGAGTCAGGATGAAAGACGACATATTGGCGGACCGGGAAGAAGGGATCATCGAAGAAATGGAATAATCGAAATGATCCTGCTTGCAGCCAAAAGGCCCCGTCAACATCGAAACAAGACCGAGAACGAGAACAGAACGCATGATGTTCCCCATTTTTCCTCCCTGCAATATTCATCATACCAGAACACGAAGAGTTCTAACACAAATATTGTGCATGTGCTTTGTTCTGCATAAATATGGATCTATCTTTCCCGAATGGGTTGAATTACGTTATAATTTTCGAATCGAGGAGATTGTATGGCCACAGATCCGTCATTCGCCGATTTCATCGTGGACCAGCTGTCGCAGGCGGGAGCAGTGCGTTCCCGCAAGATGTTCGGAGAATACGCCGTCTACCTGGAAGACAAGGTGGTGGCCCTGATTTGCGACAATCAGCTTTTCATCAAACCGACAGAATGCGGAAAAGAGTTCATCGGAGAAGTGGCAATGGCTCCCCCCTACCCCGGAGCCAAGATGAGTTTTCTCATGGACGACCGACTGGAAGACCGGGAATGGCTGTGCGAACTGGTCCGCATCACCGCCCGGGAACTGTCTCCGTCCAAAAAAAGGGGGAAAAAAGCCCCACGAAAAAAAGAATGAAATGATCGAAAAAAACGAACCGAAAACTGAATCTTCAAAAGTCAATCAAAAAAAAGCCTTCACTCGCCTGGCTCTGATCACCATCATCATCTTTCTGTGCCTGTTCGGCTCGGCCGGAACCCTGAGCTGGTGGAACGGTTGGCTCTTCATGGCCTCCTACATACTGGTCCTGCTGACCCTGACCGGATTCGTGCTGAACAAGAATCCGGACCTGGTGGCGGAGCGGATGAACGCCGCCGGGAAAGCCAAACCCTGGGACAGGATCATCGTACCCGTCCTGGCGCTGGTTCTGCCTTTGCTGTCAGTGGTGCTGGCAGGACTGGATCACCGGTTTGCCTGGACGGCCCCCTTCCGGCGGATGGTCATCATCATTGCCTTCACGATCATGATCATCGGAAACGCTCTGACCTTCCTGGCCATGAAAACCAATCCCTTCTTCTCGAGCCACGTCCGCATCCAGGATGACCGGGGCCACCGGGTCATCTCGAGCGGTCCGTACCGGTTCGTCCGTCACCCGGGGTACACCGGATCGATCCTGTACAACATGGCCGTTCCGATCTTCCTTGAATCATTCCCCGCACTATGGGTCGGTATCGCCTTCAGCATACTGATGGTATTTCGCACCATTCTCGAGGACAGAACGCTGAAAACCGAACTCCCGGGTTACCGGGAATACGCGGACCAAGTCCGAAGGCGATTGATTCCCTTTATCTGGTAGAACCCTCAGTTGACAGGATCCAGCACCAGTTTTCCGTCCTGGATACCGCCGACTTTGTCCAGGGTATACCCTGCCGTCTGGAACAGTTCGATGGCCTGCTCCTTGGTGAGGTTTCCTTTTTCGGCGAAGCTGAAGGGGTTGAATTCCGGACCGGTCTTCCCATTGGCGACTACGAAATCGTACCGTCCCGTACCGTTGTGCAGAAAGATCACCTGATCGTTCAGTGCCTCCTCTCCGCGGACGTCGAAAGCGTTGCCCCGGAAATCGACGCAGATCATGCTGCCGTCTTCCAGGACCTTGAACTCGGTGACACTGCGGCTGATCTTTCTGCCGGCCCGCTCGGTAACTTCCTCCGAATGGTAGCAGCCGGTCCCGAGGTCCAGAAATCCGCTGTTCACAACTTTGTCACCGGCCTTGGCGCCGGGGCCGAAACCGTCCTTTTCCCGGGTGTATTCAGAGCCGAAGGTGATGCGATCTCCGGCTTTCTCGACAAAACCCGGATAGCCCGCCAGAATCAATTGCCCCTCGTAACGGCCGTCCCGGTTTTCCAGGTTCAAGGCATCGTACTGTACGCTCAAAACGAAACTCAGCTGGGGGGTGACCAGGCCCATGATGGGCATTCCCTCGTAGTTGTTGATGGCCGCTTCGTTCTGATTGTACAGAGTACTCCAGACATCGGAGAACTCGGATATCTTGGTGTATTTCGACTGCCCCACGACTTCATCCGAGCTTTCCTGAACAGCCGGTGCCGGTTCGGCCGCGGTAGTGGGTGTTTCCTGCGGCTCAGCCGGCTTCTCACCGCCGCAGGCCGAAAACGCGACCGCCAGCAGCATCAGAAATACAATGTAAGAAATCCGTTTCATCATTTTTCTTCCTCCTTCATCTATTCTTTACATAAAATGAATGATCTGCGAAAAACAGATCATAAACCAATGCATCCAAGAGTTTCAATAGATTTTATTTCCCACGGTGGCACAATTTCACCAATCCGTCGCGAAAATCGATAATCACTGTGAACTGATCGAGCAGGGTGATCCCCAGCAAACCGGACAGTTCGAACCCCATCGATCGGCTCAGTTCCCTGAAGCTGCATAAATACATCGGGCGGTTCATCTGTCGGTACGGACCGATCTGCAGCATGACCGACCGGGCGGTCATGGTTTTCCTGGCCGTACCGGAAATACCCCGGATCTTCACTTTGGCAGGGAACACCTTCAGGAACAATTCTCCCGCCTCCAGGCTGGTGGTCGTGTTCATCGCCCCTGTATCCAGGGCGAAGTAACCGGCCTTGTAACCGTTCAGTTTCGTTTCGAGCAATATCAAGTGCCCCATCGAATAGAAGGGCAGAAAATCTGATAATTCCGGAATAACCGTTCGATCGAGATCTCCCCAGTCCGACGGATGGTCCCGTCTCCGGCCCTCGATAGGGGGCAACGGTTGAAGATCGATCCGATTTTCGATCAAGTCCAGACCGATCAGAAACTGTCTGAAGATGTCGATCCCGAGCGTACCGTCGTAGATATCGCCCTGGTGCCGGTATACAGCGATGATGCCATCGGAATAAGCCAGGGAACCGAATTCCACGGTATCGGCCACAGCGTACTGCCCCGGCTGCTTTCCCTTATCCCCCAGCCCTGCAAGCGCAGATCTTCCGAAAGAGCCGAGCCCCATTCTTCCGGCCGCCTTGGGGCTGATGCACAAACCCGGCGCTCCGGAATCGAGGAGAAGGGTCAGGGAGTGCTTGCGGTTGATTTTCGCTTTCACCAGGTAGGTCCGGCCGACACGCTCCAGCTCCAGCACGACGGGCTTCGGCTCACCGGACAAACGCCAGGTCCGACGTTCACCCAATAGTTGAAGGTACTCGATGCGATCGGCGATATCCTGCCGGGTGTAACCGACATCACTGTAGCTTAGAGCCAGAACACGGCTGAGCAGGGCGATCTGCTTTTGAACCGGACATCCCCAGGCGTAGCTCACCATGATTTCGGGATCGGAAGGATTCTGTTCGTACGCCTTTTCCAGCATCTGTTTCGCCGAGCGACGGTTGAAATTGAAGCGGTAATAACGGCTCATTCCCAGGCAGGCCCGGCCGTAACCCGGTTTCAGCATCAGCGCCTGGGCGTACTGGGTGGCCGCCAGTTCCGGCTTGCCTGAGCGCATCAGCAGATCACCGGACGCCGTCAGCACCGCAGGGCTGGAAGGATGGAGTTCCAGGGCGTCCTCCTCCGCCTTTCGGGCTTCCGGCAGCCTATCCTGCCTGAGAAGAGCCCGGATCAGCCCGGCCCGGGCGGTATCGTCGGTTGGATTCACCTGGATCATCCGCTCGAAACGGGCGGCAGCGGCAGCGTACTCCCCCCGGAAAAGCAGAGCTTCGGCATCGGTCGAAGGTTCCTGAAAAAGCGGCAACAGAAGAGCCAGCAGTACAGATACTATTCCGGGCACGAACACCCTCCCTTACTCACATCTTACCCGAAAAACAAAAAAAATTCAGCAGATGTCGAGCACTTTGCGGATGGCCATGCCGATGGTTTCCAGGGTGTAGGGCTTCTTGATATAGGCGCCGGCTCCGAGTTTCTGGGCGGTCCTCACCCGCTCGGTTTCCGAAAAACCGCTGACGATTACGGCTTTCTGACGATTCGTGATCTCCAGAACCTTTTGGTAGGTCTCAAGACCGTCCATCCCCGGCCTCATGATCATATCCAGAAGAAGAACATCGGCATTCGAGGTTTTCAGGTATTCCAGGGCAGCCTCTCCGCTGGGTACGGAGTCAACACGGTACCCCAGTTTTTCGAGCAATGCGGCGGCGACCTCTCTCTGCTCGGTGATATCGTCCACCACCAGAACGGATTCTCCTCTGCCCAAATAGCGTTCTAATACTTCATTACACCGCGGAGAAATCATTTCATCCCGGGTCACGGGAAAATACACTGTGAAGGTAGTCCCCTCCCCCGTTTTGCTCTGCACCTCGATGCAACCGTTGTGATCCGTCACCGTGCCGAGAACGATCGGGAGCCCCAATCCGGTCCCGCTGCGATCGGACGTTTTCCGGGTGAAAAAGGGTTCAAAAATTTTCTCTTTGTATTCGTCGGGAATACCCATCCCGGTATCGGACACACTGAGAACGACATAATCTCCTTTTCCGATCTCGCCGAAACCGGAGATTTTATCCTCCACATGCCTGTTTTCGGTGCGGACGACCACCCTGCCCCGACCGGAAATGGATTCGGCCGCATTCAAAACCAGGTTCATGAGCATTTTCTCCAGATGAACGGGAGAACCTTTGATGTACAGCAGGTTCCGGTTGAGATCACCGATGATTTCGACACAAGGGTGCTGATGCCGGATCCGGTCCAGCACAGGACTTTTGAAAAACTCCGTAGCCACATGGTTGAGACTGACCACCTCGGTTGCGGTGATCCCCCTTCGGGTCAAGGTCAGAAGATCCTGAATGATCAGGGCTCCTTTTTTGGCGGAGTGCATGATGTTTTCGGCGTAGTGCCGTGCTTTTTGATTCTCCTTGACCTCCATCAGCAACAGTTCCGAATAACCGCTGAGTGCTCCCAGGACATTGTTCAAGTCATGAGCCACACGGCCGGCCAACTGCCCGAGAAACTCCATCTTCTCGGAGCGCTGCAGCTTTTCTTCCAGGGCTTTCTTCTGCTCCTTCGCTTTCTCGCGCTCCGTTATATCGTTGTACAGAACCTGATATTGCCGTTCTCCGTTCCAGAGAATTTCCTTGCGAAAGACTTGAAGCCGGCGGGGTTCACCCCTTTTATTCAAAATGGTGACTCTGTATTCGGAAGGAACGGATTCACCTCTTCGCCTTTTGGAACGCCTTTCTAAAAATTCAGTGTAGCTTTCCGGAGTATACCGCAGTTTCGTCGGCGCAGCCTGCAACTCCTCCAGGTTATCGTATCCATAGATTTCCAGCAGTTTCCGGTTGGCGTACAGTGTCTCCCCCTTCTCCGTGACAATGCGGGCTCCTAAAGGAGAATCATCGAGAGAACGGCGAAAATTCTCTTCGCTTTTCTTCAGATTGTCTTCAACCCTTTTCAATTCGGTGACATCTGTCAGGAAACACAAACAGCAGCTCGATCCGTCAATGACGACTTCCGTAAAGCAGAAATTGGCATGAAAAGATGTACCGTCCTTCCGAAGACACGGAACATCGAAAGCCGAAGTGTTGTCTCTTCGGCCCGAAGGCTCCAATTCAACAGGAATCTGCCTCCAGGTGTCTTCGGGGAAAATGTCTTGCACATCGAGCTGCATCAGCTCCTCTTTCGAATATCCCAGCATACGGCACAAGGCGGTGTTGATATATTTAAACTGTACCAGCTGAAAATCAGTGATAAAAATCCCCTCGGCAGCCTCTTCAACAATGCTTTTATAGCGAAATTCCGATTTCTCCATCTGCTCACTCTTGTCCAAAACAGAATTTTAAATT
>CAYMND010000003.1:0-23505 GCA_964391685.1 uncultured Clostridia bacterium
CGCTTCCCGGAGGAGACCAGGAGATGGTATACCTGGTGCTGGCCTCCAATCTGCTGGGGCCGATCCTGTACGGTCTGATGATCGGCGGTGTTTTTGCCGCCATTCTTTCGACCGCCGATTCTCAGCTTCTGGTGGTTTCGTCGACTCTTGTCCGTGACCTCTGGCAAAAGATTTTCGGAAGAGGAGAGAAACTCGGTGAGCAGAAAAAGGTTCTGCTGAACCGGCTGGCTGTTGTGGTGACCGGCCTGGTGGCGTTGGTCCTGGCCCTGGTGGCTCAGGATTACGTTTTCTACCTGGTACTCTTTGCATGGGGAGGACTGGGAGCCGCTTTCGGCAGCACTCTGATCATGTCTCTCTACTGGTCGAAGACCAACCGCATCGGTGTCATTGCCGGAATGGTGACCGGCACGGTCGTTACCATCGTCTGGAAACAGTGGCTTTCTTCTGCAACCGGAATATATGAACTGATACCCGCATTCTCTCTGGCTCTTCTGGCGATCCTGATATGTGGCTGGATGTTCCCTGACGACGGGAAAAATGCTCCCGGTACCGGCATGAAACGAAAACGCCGGGAAAAATAAAAAAAACCAGTTCCATCCCTTTCATTGTAACGTACCGACAGGTATAATGGCCCTTCGTTTTTCGGATCGAAGAAAGGAGGCGACGATGTCAAAACGCATTCTGGTGATCAACAGCGGCAGTTCATCGATAAAATTCCAGCTGCTGGAGATGGAAACCCGGGAAGTTCTGGCCAAAGGGCTGCTGGAGCGGATCGGTATCACCGGTTCCAGATTGAAATATCAGACCCAGAAGGGAGAGGTGATTACCGAGAGGCCGGTAAAAGATCACGAAGAAGGCATCGCCATGATCGTCAAACGACTATGTGATCCGGCTGTGGGCGTTATCAGGAATGTCAACGAGATTTTCGCTGTCGGGCACCGGGTGGTTCACGCAGGAGAACGGTTCAACGGTACGGTCATGATAAACGAAGCGGTCATGGCGGCTCTGAAAGAGTGCATTCCCCTCGCTCCGCTTCACAATCCTCCGAACATCCAGGGAATTGAAGCCACGGCCCGCACGCTGCCCGGAATTCCCATGGCCTGCACTTTCGATACGGCCTTTCATCTTACCATGCCGAAGGAAGCCTATATATACCCCATTCCATATCAATACTACAGAAAATACCATATCCGTCGGTACGGTTTCCACGGGACTTCGCACCACTATGTAGCCAAGGAGGCGGCCAAAAAACTCGGCAGACCTTTGAGCGAACTGAAAATCATCACCTGCCATCTCGGGAACGGTTCATCGATCACGGCGATCAACAGAGGAAAATCCATAGATACTTCCATGGGCTTCACACCGCTGCAGGGTCTGGTCATGGGAACCCGTTGCGGTGATATCGATCCCGCCATACCGATATTTCTGCAGAAACGGGAAAACCTCAGTGCCGACGAAGTCGACACCATTCTCAACAAACGCAGCGGAATGCAGGGGATTTCAGAAATCTCCTCCGATAACCGGGACATCTGGCTCAGAGCGAACGAAGGAGATGAGAATGCCCGTCTGGCCATCGATATCATGGCCTATCGGCTGAAAAAATACATCGGATCGTATATTGCCGCCATGAACGGTGTGGATGCCATCGTTTTCACTGCCGGAGTCGGCGAGAACGATACGGAAATGAGACGGTTGAGTCTGGAGAATCTGGAGTCTCTCGGGATTCGTATCGATGTGGAAGTCAACCGGACGGTGAAGGCCTGCTACGGCTTGATTTCCACTCCTGATTCTGCGGTCCGGGTCTTGGTCATTCCCACAAACGAGGAACTGGAAATCGCCGAACAGACTCTGGAAGTGGTCAACGGGCAGGTTCAGTGACCACACTGTCGGAGTTGGAGGCGGTTTTCCCGAGGCTCGGTTGTGACGAGGTCGGCAAGGGGGATTTCTTCGGACCTCTGGTTGTCTGCGGCGTTGTCATCAACGAGAGGAATTATCCTCTTTTTGACGGAATCTGCGATTCCAAGAAAATGAGTGACAAACGGATCGGAGTGATTGCACCCGGCCTGATGGAGAAAGTGCCTCATTCAGTGGTCAAAATCGGTCCTGCCAGGTACAATGAATTGTACCTGCGCTTCAGGAACATCAATGCCATTCTGGGATGGGCCCATTCCAGGGTGATCCGGAATCTCCTGGAGCAGGGTCAGAATCCGGCGGCCATTGTAATCGATCAGTTCGGGCCGGAATTCAGGGTGCTTGGAAATTTGCGGGATGTTGACTACGAGATGAACCGAATTTTCTTTTTCAATCGGGCGGAATCGGATCCGCCGGTGGCGGCGGCCTCAGTCATAGCCCGTTACGTCTTCCTGCAGGAGATGGAGCTTCTCGGGAAAAAACTGGGAACGAAAATACCTCTCGGTGCGGGAGCACCTGTGGACCTGACCGCGAAAGCGCTTTTTCAAAAACACGGCGGTGAAATTTTCAAGGATTTCGCCAAGCTCCATTTCAAGAATTTCAGCAAATTGGGGTAGCCGGAACGGTTCTACTTTTCCGTTTTGGAAACTCGTTTTTTGATCCAGCGGGCCAGTAGAAGTACCAGCGGAAGAACAACTGCGATGCTGAAGAATAATTCGTAAAAGTGATAGGATTTGAATGGATTCATTCTGTCCTGATCTTGATCCTCAGACCGCAGAAGACTGAGGCCACTGTATTGTAGACCAGGGCCAGCAAGGCTCCGAACATGGCGAAAAGAACAAAACCAGCCAGACCGCCCACGGCTGCAAACAGCAGTCCGCCGAAGACTTTCCCGCGCATTTCCGTGAGCATCATCGGGAAAATTCCGGCGATCGGATCAAGAATCCTGAAGATGCCGAACATGGCCCCGAAGATGACACCGACGATGCTTCCGAAGCCTCCGAAAAAAAGAGTAGCCGGAAGAAGGCAAAGCTGCTTTATGGTGATATGGGTGGGAGGAGCGATCTTTTTGATCTCCTGTTCACCGGATGATACCGTTCTGGGGGCTGGCCGGGGAGCTGTATATACCGGCTCATCGGCTTTGTAGTGAGGAGCGGGGGAAATGGTTTCGGTTTTCGGTGGTTGAGTCTCCTGGGTGACCAGAGTGGACATGGTTCGTGTCTGGGGGGCCGACTCGTAGGTGTTCTGTACGTAGGTTTCGGAATAAGGTGTTTCTTCCTGCTCCTGTTCCTGTTCAAAGCGCACTTCCTCTTCCTGCGATTGGTCTTCGGAACCGAAATCGATGGTGGTTGTGCCTTGTTCACTGTCGGTGAAAGAAACCTGCGAACTAACATGTGAGTCTTCGTCATGATCTCCGTAAATCGAATACTCACTGGTGCTGGGGAAAGGATTGTCACTGGTGTCGATATGTTCATCATGACTGGCCGGTTCGGGGTCGATCGGATAGGGATTGCTCTCAATCCATTCCTTGTTGTTGTACGTATACCATTTCCCGCTTTTGCCGCCGATCATCCAGTAGCGGTTTGTGTCGTCGAGAATCATCAGGCTTTTCAACTGACGTTTCATCTCTTCGGAGCTGATTTCACCTGCAATGTGCCTTTCTTTCAACTCGTTATATTTCTGTTCGGCCTGTCTAAATTTTTCGATGTTCACGATGGGACCTCCATTGATGATTGTTGTACCATCAGTTCAATTTTTTCCCGCATATATCCGATAAGATAGAGCGATCCGGTTATTAGAATCGGTTCGTCGTAGGAAAACGCTTCCCTCAGGGCCGCTGCATGATCCAGCTGAATCGATACGGTGACGGATGAAAAAAGACGGCGCAGCTGAGCTGCCGGTTTGGCCCGGTGCGATAGGGGATCTGTCAATATGACCCGTTTGACGAAGGGCAATAATGTCTTGATCATTCTGGTGTACTGCTTGTCTCTGAGTACACCGAAGACCAGTGTGATATTCTTGAGAGCGATATCATCCAGATAGGTTACCAGAGCATTGATACCCGGGACGTTGTGGCCACCGTCGACCAGAACCGGAGGCTTGGTGCTGAACCACTCCATCCTGCCCGGGACCCGGCATTTCATGATTCCGGAAAGAATGGCTTCCTTGGATAACGTTGTCTTTCCGATAGAATTCAGCAGCTCGGCGCTTCGAATCACTGTGGCCGAGTTTGTAGCTTGGTGGCGGCCGTTCATTCCGGGTGTGAAACGGAAAACAGTTTCCGGTGTGGAGTAGGTGTAGACCGGATTGTTGTCATTTTCTCTCTCGAGAGCCAGACGATACCGGTCGGAAAAAACCGCTTCGAAAGGGGCCTCCGTTTCCTGGCAGCGCTGACGGATGATCCGGAACCCGGTGCTTCGGGAAGAACAGGCGCAGATCAGGGGGACTCCGGGTTTAACGATACCGGCTTTTTCCGCGGCGATGGTTTTCAGGTTTTTCCCGAGGATTTTCATATGGTCGTAACTTACGTTGGTTATGATTGACAATACCGGTTTTATTGTTGTCGTCGCGTCCAGTCTTCCACCGAGTCCGACTTCAAGTACTGCGAAATCCACCTGTTCCCGGGAAAAGAAAATGAGGGCGGTGAGCAGCATGTGCTCGAAAAAAGAAGGTTTTGTCGGAATGATACCCGAGAGGATCAGTTCGGTGGTCAGATCCATGACCTGGGTCAGACATTCGGCAAAAGCCTCCTTGGAAATCCAATCCCGATTCAGGGCGATTCTTTCCCGCAGATCGAACAGATGAGGGGAGGTAAAGAGGCCCACCCGATATCCACCTTCAACCAGTACTGACGCAATACCGTGTGAAGTGGACCCCTTACCGTTCGTTCCTCCAACCTGAACAAAGCTGATTTTTTGCAGATCGTACGGGAAATGGTCAATGATTACCTGGATGTTGTCCAGCGAAAATTTGGCGCCATCCTCCTGAATCTGTTCTAAATATGCCAAACTTTCTCTGTAGTCCATGGCATTCCAATTGTGGCTTACTCTTTCTCTTCTTTTTCGAATTCGTTTTCGACGTTGAGAAATTTTGCCGCGCCGTCATACATCAATCTGACCGCTTTCTTCTGTTCCTGAAGAACGTTGATTGTCTCCTTGACCCTGGCCAGTTCCTCTTCGATCTTGGCGTCGATGATTTCGATCTGTTGCTTGGCGTTTCTCAAGGTTTCTTCAAACGGTTTTTTGTCCATGTGCCACTCCTTTATTAATTCAATGTTATGGGGATGGTCAGCCAGACTTTGACCGCGACATTGTCTTTGCGGCCGGGCTGGAAGGTCCATTTGCTCAAGGTGCTGATAATGGCCATATCTGCATCGAAGACGTTGGTTTTCTTGCTCATGACGACCCGTTCAACCTGTCCCTTGTGATTGACCAGGATTCTGGCCAGAACACTGGTGTTGGCCGGAAGTGATTTCAGGGCTTTTCTGGGGATATCGGGATCCGGGGTGTTCAGTTTTTGAGGTTGGATGTCCAGTTCGTTGAGCAGGAGTTCCATTCCTTCAGTGATTTGTCTGGGTTCCGGTTTTTCTACCGGTTTCTGTACCGGAGCTGCCTGAATGGTTTCTGGAGGTTTCGTTTCTTCGACAGGTTCCTCCTTTTTCTCTTCCTTCATCTCAGTATTCCCGGTCGGCGGTGGTGTCGTCACCGGCTTGGGCGGTTGATCCGCTGTTTTCTGAGACTCTTTCCTGTCCGTCGCGTTTGTCTGAGTCAAAACAGGTTTGGCGGTTTCGGTCTTCTTCTCCTGAGGGGGTTGAACTGTCGGCTTCTGGCTCTGGGGTTCAGGTTTCTTTTCCTGAGGCTGAGGCGGCGTTACCGTTGACTGCTGAGTCTGTTTGGCAGGTACAGGCTGGGCCGTAGATGCTGCCTGCTTTTCACTCTCCGGATTGGAGGTGGGCGGTGGGGTGACAGTCTGAGATGCCACTGATTCAGAAGAGGCCTCTTCCGGATTCGCAGAAGCATCGGTTTGAGGCTCCGGTGTCAAAGGATTTTGATTCTCCGAGGGATCTCCCGTTGCCTGAGACTCGGTTATTGTGCCCTGTACGGAATGATCCAGCGGTTTCGATACGGAAGCAGTGGAGGAATCGGGGGAAGAGGTGCCGCTTCCGGGTGCGAAGATAATATACAGCCCGACGACAACAACGATGGCCGCCGCAACGATGAGATAGATTTTTTTCTTTGAGCTGCTTTCTTTATCCAGCAGGGCCAGCTCTTCATGGTAACTGGTTGCCTTCTCGGATTTCTTGGACGGTTCCGACATCGGTTCAACTGCCGGTTCTTCTTTCAGTGGCTTCGGCGGTTCGGATTTTTTTTCAACTTTGTTAGATTCAGTCGGCTGCCGGGGTGCTTCCCGCTCACTGTTCAGATCGATTTCAATCGGCCGGTCTTCCATGGCCGAAAACTCTTCATCGCTGCGGATGGAGGGTTTTGGGTCCTGGGGTTTGGCGGGTGGAACGGGTATTTTCTGTGTTGATGGGGCCGGAGGTTGCGGTACAACCTTTATTGTCGCAGGAGGTGGTGGAGAAGAAGGTTTTGTCTGTATCGGCGGCGTCTGGGGCGTTTTTTTCTCCGGTTCCGCTTTCTGAACTTTAGGTGCTTCAACCGGTTTTTCCACTACCGGGGATGGTTTTCGGGTAATCTGGTACGGTTCTTTCTTCAGCTCGATTTTGATGTTGTTCTTCCGGATGTCGTCGGCGAACAAGGTCGCCAGGTAATGTGTGATGTGTGCCGGAGAAGGGCTCTGGGTGTAGTTTTTCTGCAGATAGGCACTCAGGGCCTCCGCCATCTCGATGGCATTCTGGTAGCGGGCTTTGGGATCTTTCTGCAGAGACTTGATCAGGATGGCTTCCAGTTCCGGGTCGATATCTTTACGGATGGAGGATGGCATCGTGATATCGCCTTCCTGAACTTTTTTCAGGACCTGCATCTCGGATTCATCGAGGAACAGCTTCTTGTTGGTCAGCATCTCGAAGAAGATGACACCGGCGGAGAATATATCGGAGCGGCAGTCGATGTTGCGGTCTCCTTTGGCCTGTTCGGGAGACATGTAGAGAAGCTTGCCCTTGAGCGCTCCGGATATGGTCTGGTGCATTTTGATGGAGGCTTTTGAAACACCGAAATCGGTCAGTTTGATTTCCCCGGTGTAGCCGATGAGAATGTTGGGTGGGGAAACATCCCGGTGAACGATATCCAGGGTCTGCCCCCGGTTGTCCTTGGCTGTGTGAGCGTAATAGAGCGCCTCAAGGACCTTGATGATCATATAGATCGAAAGTTCGAGAGGCAGGTATTTTTCTTTTTCCGATAATTGACGGAGTAAAAGACGCAAATCCTTGCCTTCCACGTATTCCATGGCGATGAAATAGTAGTCATCTTTCCGGCCGAGATCGTAAATCTGGACGATGTTCGGATGGGTGAGTTGCGCTGCGATCTTCGCCTCGTCAACGAACATTTCGATGTACTTCTGATCTTCGCCGTAACCGGACAGGATCTTTTTCAGGGCGATGATTTTTTCAAAGCCCTTGACGCCTTTCTTCTTGGCTTTATAAATCTCGGCCATGCCGCCGCGGGCGATGGGACCCAGAATTTCGTATCCGCCCACTTCTTCACCGGTCTCGGTTTTCTGTATTTTGGGCTGTGCCATCATGGGGCTCAGAATGACCGGAGGCGGCTCGGGCTTGGTCGGCTGTGGTCGGGGGGCTGATGGTTTGGCGCTGAGCCCCAGTCCGGACAGGGTCTCTTCGAATTTCTTGGATATTTCGTCTTCGAGCTTTTTATACTCTTTTTTGGGTTGTTGATCCTGAGTACCGGTCTGTACCATTGAGTCCAGGTTGACGGGCTTCTTCAACAGAACTGTCGGGCTGACCCTGGACGGTTCTTCCAATGTGACTAACTCTTTGAGAAGGTCCGACCGATCGGTGATCGTGGGATTGGGATGCTGGACGGGTGGAGCCTTGGGCTGTTCGAGATCGATTTTCACTCCGGGGCTGCTGCTTTCGATCTTTTTCAGGATGTCACCGAATATGTCGTCGGACGTGAGTTTGTTCTGTTCCTGTTCGAGGGTTTTCAGTGTGGGGATCTTGTTGGTTTTCGCTTTCGGTATCTGGGTAACCGATGGATCGAACTGTTCGGCGTCTTCCATGACATTGATGAGCTCGTAGGCTCTCTTTTTCAACTTGACCAGATCCAGCGGCTTTTCGAAATAATCGTCGGCCTGGTACTGGGTCATGGCCTGCTGCCGATATTCGTACCCCTTGAAGACACCGCTGATGATGATGACCGATGTGGTCGGGAAAAGTTCCTTTATATGCTGAGAAAGATAGAAGCCATGGAACTTGGGAAGCATCGCGGCGGTGATCACCAGATCGAACCGTTTTTTCTCCAGAATTTTCTTGGCAGCCTCTCCATCTTCGACTTTGCTGAATTCGAAGCCTTCACCGCTGAAAAGATCGGCAATGGATTCGATAACGGGGTTGTCGTACTCGACCAGTAAAATCGTTTTCTTCATCCTTTTAATCTCCACGCATTGTAATCTTACACCTTTTTGGGAAACGCATCAAGGAAATGATATATAGTATGCTCGATACGGAGTCACCGGAAAAGAAAACAGATATACCCGGCAGAAAAGCGACTCTTTGTGTCTGGAGGATTTCCAACTGTATCGGCTCAGATATGGTCATAATAGCGACGTAATATCTGGATTCTGCTTCGGGTTTTAATGCCCACGGGCATCAGAATGACGAATAAAATCGCTGAACCGATAAAAATATAAACAGTGCGGTCGAAGGGGAATCCCAGGAGCGTGACCGCCATGCTCAGAAAAGGAATGATCAGAGCGCTTTTCATCAGCATGGAGTCAATTTTATTCCATTTCCCCAGGATCGTGACCAGCGTGTCTTCCTCATGAATCCGGCGCGGGGAATAATACAGTGTCCTTCTGGCGGCGAGGATGGAGATCATGACCAGAATAATCACCAGCATCAGCAGACCGTTCAGATTGAGCAGACTTTCATCCGAATAGACCAGATTTACATCAATTCCCAGGTCCAGCTTCAGTGTGCAGGCGATTACGGCCATGGCCAGATTGATCAGCTGCATGACCACTGCGAGCTTTCTACCGGGTCTGGTCAACTCGGAAATGATTCTCCGCTCTTCAATGTCTTTCGCGTAAGCCTCAATCATGGAATTCCTTTATCACCTTGATCTACCGATGTCAAGGGCTGTTCGACTTTTCCGCCGGGTTGCGATTGCTTTTCGATTTGCTCTGTGGTAGTTTTTGGAATCAAACGTTCGGCAGATAAAATGTGAGGAGGACCGGATGCACGAAGAAAAAGCGAAGGGTTTACCTGAAAATGCATATCGAAAACTGAAAGATGGGGAAGCATTTATTCCGGTAATGAAACCGGACAGTGTTCCGAAGGAAATCACAGCCTATTCTTTGGGCTGGGGCGTTTTTTACGCGGTTCTTTTTTCAGCCGCCGCAGCTTACCTGGGGCTGAAAATCGGTCAGGTTTTCGAGGCGGCCATTCCCATCGCCATCCTGGCTGTCGGCATGTCCACCATGCTCAAGAGGAAGGGCGCTCTGGGAGAGAACGTAATCATTCAATCCATCGGTTCCAGTTCCGGAGTTATCGTGGCCGGAGCCATCTTCACCCTGCCGGGCCTGTACATCCTCGGGATAGAGGCAACTTTCATTCAGGTTTTTCTCTCTTCGCTCCTTGGCGGTTTCCTGGGCATACTGTTTCTGATTCCTTTCCGCAAGTACTTCGTCAAGGACATGCACGGGGAGTTTCCTTTCCCCGAAGCCACGGCCACTACGGAAGTGCTGGTTACCGGCGAGGCCGGGGGCGGGCAGGCCAAGGTTCTGCTGAAGGCCCTGTTCATCGGCGGGATCTACGATTTCTGCGCCACGGGCTTCGGTTTCTGGAAGGAAATCATCAGCACGAGAGTGTTCTCGTGGGGACAGAAGCTGGCACAAACGGCGAAGCTGGAATTCCGTATCATGACCAGTTCCGCGGTCGTCGGCCTCGGTTATATCGTCGGGCTCAAATACTCCCTGATCATCGCCTGCGGCTCCTTTCTGGCCTGGTGGCTCCTGGTGCCTGCGATCACCTACCTCGTGCCGGCAACCGATCCGATTTCGCAGATGCTGCCCGGAGAGATATTTTCTGAATATGTTCGTCATATCGGCATCGGTGCCATTGCCGTAGCCGGAATAATCGGTATCATCAAATCCCGTTCCATTATCTTCGGAGCCTTCAAGCTGGCCAAGAAGGAACTCTTCTCGAAAGAAGGCGGCGAAACTCGGTCGAAGGATGAAAACGGCGGACGATGGCAGCGAGATATTTCCATGAAATGGAACACCCAATTGATTCTGGCCACTCTGGTCGGCGTCTTCGCCTTCTTCCTGATCGGGGTTCTGAAAGGAGACTGGTTCCAGGCGTTCATCGGCCTGCTGATCGTCACCGTCATCTCTTTCCTCTTCACCACTGTCGCCGCACGGGCCATCGCCATTGTCGGCACCAATCCGGTTTCGGGAATGACCTTGATGACTCTGATCATTTCTTCGGTCATACTGGTCTCCATCGGCCTGAAGGGAGACAGCGGCATCCTGGCCGCTCTGCTCATCGGCGGTGTGGTCTGCACCGCCCTGTCCATGGCTGGCGGTTTCATCACCGATCTCAAGATCGGATACTGGCTGGGCAGCACGCCCCGGCATCAGGAACGATACAAATTCCTAGGGACTTTTCTTTCGGCGGCATCGGTGGGTCTGGTCATCCTGATGCTCTACAAGACCTACGGATTTGGTCCAGGCGGTTTGGAAGCACCCCAGGCTTCAGCCATGGCCGCGGTGATCAAACCATTGATGACCGGTCAGTCGGCACCGTGGCTGCTCTACATCATCGGCGGCCTTCTGGCCATCATCTTGGAATTCATCGGCATTCCGCCCCTGGCTTTCGCCCTGGGAATGTATCTGCCCATGCACCTCAACACGCCTCTGCTGGCCGGAGGTATCATCGCCCATCTGGTGTCCAGACCCGGAAAGAATGAGAAACTGGCGTCCAAGAGGCAGGAGAAAGGAACGTTGCTGGCCTCCGGCTTTATCGCCGGCGGTGCCATTTTCGGAGTGATCAACGCACTGCTTACCTATCTGGGTCAGGAGGTTTTCAAGTGGGGTGAGAAATGGAATCTGATGCAGATGGCCCATACCCAGCATTGGAGTGAAAGCGCCGGAGCGGAAATTCTGGGGTACGGCATGCTGGCCCTGCTTCTGCTTTATCTGTGGTGGGATTCCCGTCGTGTCAAGGATGATAATTGAATGGACGAGGTGTTCGGATGAAAAAAAGGATGATCGGTCACATTGCTGCGGTGGGGCTACTGCTTTTCGCTACCGTTTTGTCTGCATCGGAACATACCGGATTCGAACTGGGGTTCGGCCTGAACTACGGTGTTTTTGAAGAATCCGACTATGACAGCGGTTATGGCGCGTTCGCCCATGTAAACTATACCCTGAGCAAGTCTTTCAGCCTGCAGCTGCAGGGCGGGATCGAGATGATCTCGACATTCAACGATCCGCAAGGGCTGGCTGTTGGCAAGCTTTCGCTGCTGCCGGTCCAGTTGAGTCTTTTCTACCGACTGCCTCTGTTCAGGAAAATGGCGTTGCGTCTCGGAGGAGGGGTCGGCTATGCCTTCACTTCCTTCAAGCTCGACGAAGAAGACAAGTGGAGTCAAATCGGTTTCTCCACCTCCCAGAAACTCGATCCCGGCCTGCTGGTTCATGCTGCTTTGGCCTTCGATTTCCAGGTTTCCGATAAAATCGTCTTTTTTCTGGAAGGGCGGTATTGCACCGGTCAGCTGGACGGTGAATACGAGATGAACGACCGCATCGGCGGGCAGACAGTCAAGGCCGGCTGGCAGGAGGACATCCAGTACGTTGCCGTGACTGCCGGTCTGAGTATATCACTCAGGAGAACCCCATCCGTGCAGCGGTTTGTTGTTCCTGAAAGGGAGAAAAACAAGGGAGGATCGAAATGAAAACCCTGCTGTCGGTATCGATAATGGTCATGCTATGTTCCTGCTTTCTGTCCGCTCAGAATTCTTTCGGGACGGAGAACCTTTCTGAGGCCGATGCCGTTGTTACGAAAAACGACGGCCCGCTCTCCATCGATGCCAGACTGCGCAGACTGGCCGCCGTGTACGAGAGTCAGGGAGAAGCCGCGGCGCTGCAGTTTGCCAAGAGGTTCAGCATCCCATATGAACCCGGAAGAGGGGTACGAGTCGAGCTCAAGGCCTTTGACACCACCGGCCATCTTCCCTTCAACGCCCTCAGGAAGCAGGAGATCAGCCTGCACATGGCCATGCTGACCAACCGGGTACAGGCGCTCGGCGGTGTCGTGATGCACAAGTACGGACTCAATATGTCCTGCCGGGTCCCGCTGGACAAGCTGTCGGCTCTGGCATCCTCGGTTGAAACCATTCATCCTCCGTTCCGGGTGAGAACCCACGTGGTGTCGGAAGGTGTGAACACCATGGATGCACTTCAGTTGAGCAGCCTGTCTCCTTTCCGTGCCGAAAAGGTTCACGTCTGCGTTCTGGATGTGGGTTTTGAAAATTATGAACAGTTGATCGGTTCGGAGTTGCCCGACGATTTTACGGTACATACCGTCCGCGATGACAATGAGACCACCGACGGATATCATGGAACCGCTTGTGCGGAAATCGTTTACGATGTGGTGCCCGATGCCAAGATATCGGGTATGGCCACTTATTATGTCAGTGATATTTTTGCCGCCACCGACTGGATTCTGGCCAACGATGTGGATGTGATCAGCGCTTCCATCGGCCACTACTATTCCCCGGGGGACGGTACCGGATATGAGAGTGAACTGGCTAAAATGATGAGAGAGAATGGGACAATATACGTTACTTCGGCGGGAAACGAAGGAAACGATCATTGGTCCGGAACTTTCAACGACCCCGATGGCGACGGGTGGCACAATTTTTCCGGAAGCGACGAAATCCTGTCCTTCTACGTTCCAGCCTACAATACGGTGGACAATCTGCTGCGCTGGAACGACTGGGGGGCATGGGACAGTGAAACCTGGAAATGGGCCGGAGCCACCCAGGATTACGATCTGTACCTGTTTTACTACAATGCCGCGACCAAAACCTGGGTACAGGTTCCGGACGCCTGCACATTCAACCGCCAACCCGCATATTCCCTGCCCATAGAGGAGGCCGGCGGATATTATGCAAGCCAGGGTGCGTACTGGGGTGTCGGGATATACAAGCACAATGCCGCAAAAAAAGTCTATTTCGACCTTTTTGTTTTCACCCACAGCAGCATGGAGTACGCCAACGCTTCGGGAAGTATCGGCATTCCCGGTGATTCCCCCGACATTATAGCTGTCGGTGCCACCGATGCCCTGACGGACGAGCTGCATTCCTACAGTTCCCAGGGACCGACTCTGGACGGCCGGATCAAACCCGATGTCTGTGCACCGGCAGGTGTCAGCACCTCGAATCTGACCTTCGGTAACCGGGGTTTTTACGGAACGTCTGCGGCCTGTCCTCACATGGCCGGTCTGATCGCTCTGTTCAAATCCAGAACTCCCTTTGCCGTCGAACAGATTGTGAATACGATCTACGCGCGGGTGCTGGATCTCGGTACCGCCGGTTTCGACAATCTGTTCGGACGCGGCCGCATACGTGTCGGAGGAGATTGAGTTCTGAGACTATTTCTTTTTCCGTTGATGGAGTCGATGCGGGCCGAACCGTTCCAGGGCTTCCTTCAGAAGCTGAAGCTGTTTCGCTTTCAGGTATGGATTCAATTCATCGACCATGCCTTCGAATTCCACTTGGGATTCACTTTCAAAGCGGGCTTTGAGATTCTTCATGGTGAGGTCCCATTTCTCGAGAATCGCTTCGACTGAACCGATCTGCGATGGTTCCGGTTGGATGACCGAAAGAAAATAACCCACAAAGCGGCTTTTGCCCTCGGTTTGATTCCGGCTTTCCCGGTGGACTTTCCATCGGTACTGGTCATAAAGCCCCCTGCCGAAATACCCTGAAAGGATGCCCAGGAAGAAGATTCCGATCAATAATAGAATTGAACGTTGTTTTGGTGTCATGTTGTACCTCCTAGTGAACGGCGTCGGCGACCATGACATTGAAGGAGAGGTCGGTCAGCTCGAAGATATCGGTGTTGATCGGATCGGCGAAAACGAGATGAAGAAGCAGAATGATCAGGGTGACCATGGAGGCGGAAACCAGAATCGGACGACCGAATACAGTCAGACCGGACCAGATGGATGCCGGTTTGTCACCGGTTTTCTGCAATCCTTTGAGAACTTTGTCAATAAAATTCGGACCGAATTGAGGAATGCCGGCAAGATGCAGCCGGGATTCAAGAGTGAAGTCCCTCTGATCAGACCAGTATTTTGATTTTTTCTTTGGGTTCATATGGTTTCTCCTTTTTCTCCGGATCCAGGATTCTTCGGATCTGCTCCTGGGCACGGGAGAGCCTGGACAGCACTGTCCCGGTCGGCAGGGACAGGATGGCGGCCGTTTCCGCAGTGCTGTAGCCGCTGATATACCTGAGTACCAGGACTGCACGGTGTTTTGAGCTGAGACGCTGAAGGGCGTTATGGACTGCAATCTGTTCCAGTGAAACGGTTGCAGATATGTCGGTACCCGGAAGATTGTCGAGATTTTCTGCCGCTGTACCCGGGTGAAACAGCCGATGGCGTTGTCGTTTCCGGATTTCGTTGATGCAAAGGTTGACTGCGATTCGGGTGATGTATGTGGACGGTGATGCTTCACCGCGGAAGCTGGAGAGTGAGGAAAAAAAACGCAGAAAGGTTTCCTGGCCGATATCCTCGGCTTCGGGGCAGATGCCCAGAATGCCGTAAATGGTCGATGAGACCTGGCGCTGATGCCGGCGGATCAGTTCTGCACAGGCAGACTGATTGCCGGTGGAGGCTCTTCTGACCAGTTCGGCTGTTTCGACTGTCGTATCCATGTTCCGATTCTAATCTATCAGACCCGGTCGTTTGGTTTTTTATTCCTTTTTTCTTTTATGCCGGGCGAGTCGGACGAATGATTCTACAGCAGATTGCTGGCCATTTCCGCAAGGGGAGAGCGCTCTCCTTTTTCGAGGGTGATATGGGCATACAGCTTTTGCCCCTTCATGCGCTCGATCAAAACCGACAGACCGGTAGAGTGGGAATCGAGATACGGTGTGTCGATCTGGTAGGGATCACCGGTGAAGACGATTTTTGTGCCTTCTCCGGCTCTGGTGATGATGGTCTTGACCTCATGGGGTGTCAGATTCTGGGCTTCGTCGACAATAAAGAATATTTTATCGAGGCTTCTCCCGCGGATATAGGCCAGAGGAGATATGTACAGCTTTTCGCTTTCCAGCATCTTCTTGATGTTTTTTTGCTCCTTGCTGCCTTCCTTGTACTGATTCGTAATGACGTTCAGATTGTCATAGAGCGGCTGCATGTACGGATCCAGTTTTTTTTCGATATCTCCCGGGAGAAATCCGAGGTCTCGGTTGGACAAGGGAATGATCGGGCGGGCCAGAAAAATCTGGTGGTAGAGACGACGGATTTCCAGTGCCGCGGCCAGCGCCAGCAGCGTCTTGCCGGTACCGGCTGTGCCGGAGAGGGTGACCAGAGATATGGCCGGATTGAGAAGGGCCTGCATGGCGAATGCCTGTTCTGCGTTACGGGGTACAATTCCGAATGCCGTGGGCTTGTCCATTCGATGGATGAGGCCGGTTTCGGGATTGAAGAATGCCAGCACGGAATTGCGCTTGTTTTTTAGTATGAAGAATTCATGGGGTTGCGGAGGCGGAATTTTCAATTCCGTGGGGTTGATTGCGCAGTCTCCGCTGAGAAGAGCCTCCATGGTCGTCTTTTCCACCTCGTTGACTTCCTGCTTACCGGAATACAGCCCCTCGAAATCCCTGACCCGGTCGGAGAAGTAATCTTCGGCCAGTACTCCGAGTGATTTGGCTTTGAGGCGCAGATTGACATCCTTGGAAACCAGAATGACCTGAGTATTTTTATTCTTTTGCTGGGTCAGGCTGTAGGCTACGCTGAGGATCCGATGATCGGCCTTGTTCTCCAGGAAAGCGTGACGAATGACATCGGTGTGGAGATGTTCGGCGTCGATGGACACTTTACCCATCTTCTGTCCGATGGGGACTCCGCCGCTCATCAGCTTCTCTCCTGAAAAGGTGTCCAGGAGGCGGATGAATTCCCGGGCGTTGTAATTGATCTGGTCATGGCCTCTCTTGAAGGAGTCGATCTCTTCGAGAACGGTAATGGGAATGACTATGTCGTTGTCTTCGAAGTTGTAGAGGCATTCGTAATCGTGAAGTATGACGTTGGTGTCCAATACGAAAATCTTTTTTGCCATGGTTTTCCTCCTTTGTACACTATTATAATGGTTTTTCTGGAAAACAGCATCTCTGCAGAAACAGAGGAGCACTATTGCTCCTTTCCGGGAATTTGTTCTACAATGAATGCGTATGAGCTTCAAACCCTTTGATCTGTATGAACAGATAGAACACTCTTTGATGACCGTTCTGGCCGACGGTGAACGGGAATGGATAATTCGTCGCCATTGCGGTCTGCTCCGGAGGGGGGGCAACGGTCGGAGAGACTGGATGTCCATGTCTCTCAATACCCTGCACAGCGAAGAGATCAAGCTGTCTCCCGCAAGGAGAAGAATACTGGAGAACAGTCTGGCCATCGAAAATCCGCCGGACCTGAATCGCATGGTCCGTCAGCATGACAAGCTGTTTGAACTGCTGGATCGTCTGCTGCCCGGAGCCTGGAAAGTTCAGTACCGTTCCGAAATGAATCGGCGGTTTCATATGACTCAGGAGCAGGAACCCGTTGTCCGTCGATTTGATTATCTTGGCGTGCTGGTCTCCCTGCAGCTTGATTGTACGGGGCAGGTCATGGAAATCGGTGAAGGAAACGCCTATGGGACTCAGTTCAATATTGACGGATTGTGTCGGCGGATCGAGACGGTAGTCGCCAATCATCGCAACAGAAAAGCGGTTTCTATCCAGGGACCCATCGATCTGGTCCTGGCTCCGGGTGACGGAGCCATTCTTTTTCATGAAATTGCCGGTCATTCCCTGGAAGCCGATCATATCGCCCAGCATCGTTCTCCTTTCTGGCAGGCGAAAGCGGGAGATCGGGTGGCTTCGGAAACGCTCACCCTGAGCAGTGGTGATCCGAAAGACACTTTTTTCGGTACCATTACCTGTGATGACGAGGGAGAGAAACACAAGGCTGTGGACCTGGTTCAGCAAGGCAGACTTTCGGCACTGATGGGCGACAGCTTTCATCGCTCGGAGATCGATGGATGTCACAAAGGGTTCGCCCGATGCAGTGATTATACCCAGGTGCCTCAACCCCGAATGTTCGGTCTGTTCGTCAGGCCCGGGGATATGGATCCGGATGAAATCATCTCCCGGATTCGGAGGGGCGTGTACGCCAGAGAATTCGGTCCGGGAAACGCCCTTCTGGAACGGGATCGGTTCCAGTTTCGCATTCATTCGGCCGACCTGATCGAAGACGGCAGGATTACCGCTCCCATCGGTGCAGTGGATGTGCAGGGATCGATTCGGGATACCTTGCTGAATATCCGGAATGTTGGCAGCGATTTTCGTTTTGACCGCGGAGTCAGCTACTGTGTCAAAAATCGCCAGGCCGTGCACGTGAGGGTGGGGCAGCCGACGGTTCATATCGGTCAAGCGGAGATCAGACCGGCGGTGATGAAATGATTGACTGGGTTACCGAAGAAGCTCTTCGCAACGGTTTTTTTGCCGCCGATGCCCTCAGACAGAAAGAACGCAGCCGGGAATTCTGGTGGAGTCCCGGGGGGCAGCAATATCACTACCGAACCCAGGATCTGCTGTATATCCGTGGTTTCCGGGAGAGTGGTCTGCCGGCGGGATGCTGCCTGACGGCACCTTCAAGGAATCTGGTCAGGCAAGGTCTTCTGGATCTGGCAAATTCGGGTATGCCGGGGAAGAGCTCTTCCTACGCCCGTTATCTGCCCAGAAAACTCGAGAAGATCCGGCTGCAGATTTATGACGAGGAATCGGTCAATATCGGAGCGGCCGATTTCTCCAGATTTGTGGACCGCTTGTTTGAAAGCGCGACATCTTATCCCGGTTGCGAAATCCGTTCCGTTCGCCTGGTGCAATTGGAAAAAAAGGTGTACGTCGGAAATTCCTTCGGACTGAGCGGCAAGTATCGAAAGACCGTGCTGACTCTGGCCCTTGTTCTCGGTTTCGATGGGGAATGGGCCAACTTGACGGAAACCCGGGTGTTCTGGCAGGATTTCGATCCTTTGCGTCTGGTCAATCGGGGAGTGAATCTGCTCCGCTCCTTCAAGGGGCGCCCCCTGGAGGGGAGGGGAAACATTCCTCTCGTCTTTTCCCCGGAATCGTCCGCAGTGGTCTTGCGACTTCTGGCTTCCCGTTTTCGCATCCCGGATCGGCTTGCCCCTTCCGGTTGGCGTGAACAGGATCAGGCTGTGGTTTTTCCCCAGTTGTTCCGTCTCGAGGATGAACCGCAGCTGGACCGACAACCCGGATCGGTGCCTTTCGATGACGAAGGCGTGCAATGCCGACTGACCCGCCTGGTGGATCGTGGGAGAATCGTGAGGCGTATCGCCGATATACGGCGGGGATGTCATTGGAAAACCACCGGA
Organism: uncultured Clostridia bacterium; assembly: GCA_964391685.1. GTDB lineage: Bacteria > Acidobacteriota > Aminicenantia > UBA2199 > UBA2199 > CAYMND01. The sequence continues at coordinate 18,708 of CAYMND010000003.1, forward strand.
ACCGGCAATGGATTCCGGGTCGGAAGCGGAGTATTCCCTTCTGTTCATTTCAGTAACCTTTCCGTTCCAGCCGGAGTCTACTCATTTCGCCGGCTGTTGGCCGATGCCGAAGGCGGGGTCTTGGTGACCATGCTTTGGCCGGTTTCCAGCGAGGGAGGGGAGCGTGTCTGTCAGGCTTTCGGTTTTCGAATTGCAGGCGGTGACATGGCGGAACCGGTCCGTTTTCTTTTCAGAACCGGTTTTCCCGGATTTTTTATGCATTTGCAGAAAACATCAAAGGAAAGACGTTTTTTTCACCATGGCATCAATATCGGCTCTCCGTATCTTTTATCGGAAGGGTATATCGACGAAGACGGGATCGTTGTCTAGCAGAAACGCTCGTCAGAGGAGGCGGTTTTTCTTGTAGTCCTCGTAGATTCGGTTGCCCAGAAGAGCTTGCTCGGACAGGATTTCAGTGAGAATCCGGTTGTCGGTCAATGGATTGATGGTGACCGCCCTCAAGCTCAGTATTTCCTGACCCTGGTAGATCGTCGATTCCAGAATCGTTCTCGAAACGAAGCTGTTGTCTTCCCTTCGCAGCGCCCGGTGCAGGTCTTTATTGATATCATTGAGGATGCGGTTGATCTCGACGATACCGGCGTCGTTATAGTTGCCGCCCGTTTCATCGAGAATCCGTTCGATCCGTTGATTCTGCTCCCGGGGCAGGAAACGGTAATTGATGATGAAGAGCTCGGGTATATTGAGAAGTTCGAAATCCAGATGTTCAGTGATCATTTTCTGGAACACATCGGTGAGTTGAAACGCGTTTTCGAACAGCAGGCGGAAGCCCTCCGAACCGAACACTTTCATGGCCACCCAAGGGCGAAGGGCGGAGAAAGGCCGTGAACCTTCAACGGTGAATCGTCCCAGGTCATATGAATCCTTTCGCAGGATGTAGGCGGCGTTGTGCTTGATGTGTTCGAGGTCGTGGCGGTCCCGAAACAGGACCATTCCCATGGATAGAGGCAGGTAGAGCAGCTTGTGGGAATCGAAAGTGACCGAATCCGCCTGCTCTATTCCCTTGAAGAGGTGGCGATACTGGTTGACAAAAAGTACCGGTCCCCCCCAGGCCGCATCGACATGAAAGTGGGCTCCGCAGTTTCTGGCGCACCGGCTCAGGGCGTCGAGGTCGTCGATATTGCCGGTTTCTGTCGTCCCGGCAATGCCTACGATGGCCAGAATTCTGGTCTTGAATCTGGCGGTCTTGTTGCGTGATTCGATGCCGTCGATTTCTTTTTGAAGAAAAGCAATATCAATCTTGTTGTGCCGGTCAACCGGGATTTTGATGATGTTGCTGCGACCGATCCCCAGAATGGCGTTGACTTTATCGATGGAGTAGTGTCCGCGTTGGGAGATGAAAACGACACTTCGCTCGATTCCGAAACGGCGATACGCTTCGAAGATCCCCTCTTCGCTGATCCCTCCGAAATGGTCATGGGCCGGGAAGTGCTTGTTCCGGGCCACCAGCAGGGCGGTCAAATTGGCCAGCGTGCCGTCGAGGGTGATGTTGCCCAGGGCCACGTTGCGGTCCTGGATCGATGCGGCGTAGAAATGGTCGTCGAACTGATAGATCAGTCGATGTATCCAGGAAATCAGCTCCCGTTCCACGAAGGTGGAGGCCTTGGCGGTTTCGATTTTCACCTGGTTCTGGTTGAGTGCGGCGATGATCATTTCGATGAAAATCGAATAGTAGGGGATGGCGCTGGTCATGTGACCGATGTAATAGGGGCTGGACACCTTGACCGAATGGCTGATGATCTTATCTTGTATCTCACTGAACAGATCCTTCAATAGGGAAGGTTCCCGGGGGATATGGACGGCTGAAAACATCTGTTCCAGTTCCCTCAGGGTGATCGAGCTGTGGATGCCTCCCCGTTCCCGAAAATAACTGTGGATCATTTCCAGGATCATCTCTCCGAATTCGATGAACTTGTCATCGGTCTCCGGAATGATGAAAAGCTTCTTCAGGTGATTGAAATCAGCCTGGATGTCTTTTGAGGACATGGAATCTCCGATGGAATGCGATCAATATGGCGGCTCACTGATGTGCAGGCTGATGTCCAACCTCTGTCCGTCGAGGGCTATGATTCCGTATTCCTTCTTGAAATCACGGAAAATGATCTGGGTCCCGTTCTGCTTGAGAATCTCCAGGTAGGGATCTAAATTCTCTTTCAGGTTTCCGAACACCCCGGCCGCCTTTTCTTCACTGTCGAAGAGAACGAGCAGGCGGGTGAGATTGTGCTCCCGGGAATCTGAGTAGTCTGCGCCGATGACGAAAGTACGGCCTTCCAGCTGGAGAATATCGCCCTCGCCGAAGGTGAATACGGGCTGCATGCCGTAGGGTCCGCGAACCAGAAACTCGGAGCCGGCGACCCGTTTTTCGGACGGCAGAAGGTCAAACAGCAGCACGATTTGCGGAGTGATCTGTGAGCCGATGCTCCGGGCGAATCCGGCCATGTCCTGTTCCAGGCCCCGGGCGTTCGCCGGGGCGTTGATCTGAACAAACCAGCATCCCTTCTGCAGTGTCCACTGATACGGGCTGCGGGTCAGGTGATCCGGGTCCGAGGGGAAGCCATGGTTTTGTCCGCCCTGTCGGTAGAACATGCCCAGGGCGGCCGGTCCGCCGTCCATCCGGTACAATTCCACCGTGATTTCCTGGTCTCCCTTGCGGTAATTCTGTACTGTGAGTTCCTGAAATCCGAACTCGTTGAAGATTTCGGCTCCGCCGTTGATGTAGTTGAACAGGGTGGAGGGAACGAACTGCAGCTGCCGTCCTTCGGCGATCCAGTCGGGAATTTCTCCTTCTTTGGGCAGGGGGACCGGAGATGTGGCGAAGCCTGTGGTGAAGAAGGCGGACAATGTGAACAGAAAAGTGATCCAGCAGGGTTTCGGATGCATGGTCAGATTATACACGGATGTGGTTGATTTTGTTCACTTCGGCGATTCCCAGGCCCAGTTGTTCGGCGTAATGCAGGTATTCGGTAAATCGTGGATGTTCGTTCGTTTTGACCCCCATGGCTTTTCTTTTTTCCGTGATCAGGTTGTGGCAGACCATGTCCAGGGCGATGGGATCGCTGGCGAAAAAAAGGCGATTGTAATCCCAGGTGAACTGGGCCGCCGGCCCGGGGCCGCCGTCATACTGGGCACGAAGGCCGTCTGTGATGTTGAGCACCATTTTGTTGCGGATCCATGGGGCGGCGGTCACCTCGGTGCAGACGTTGAAAAAGAGCGGCCGATGCAGACGGCTGGTGTTGCATACGGCTCCGTAGCCGATGTTTTTGGTGGCCATGGAAATTCCGTTGCCGGTGTTTTTGAAAACGGGCAGGTTGATGATTTTGGTCAGCTTTCGGGTAACCAGTTTGCCGAAATAGGACTCTTTACCGTTGAAGACATGCTGGTTGAGGTAGATGTTGTCCTGGGGGGCTTCGACATCGGCCCAGTAGAAGGCGTTCATATCGAACAGTTCCCGGCTGACGTGAAGGCCGTTCTGTATGGCATCCAGGTCCTTCTTGTTCGGGTCTTCACTGGGATCCATGGTCTGGAGCCCTTCGATGCCGACATCCGGATAGCGTTCAGGGGTGAACCCCGCCTCGGCAAGCATATAATCGAATCGATCCCAGATGATGATCTGTTTCCTGGGCAGGCCGGCCTTGACCAGCCAATCGATGACGGCGTCGACCAGTTCCAGGCGGGTGCTGATGAGACCGGCTCCCACCGGGTTGACCTTGATCCCCACCACATCGTCCGGGGTAAAGAAGAGCTTGAAGCTTTCAGCAAGAGGTTTTCCCGTCAGGTTCTCCATTCCTTTTCCGAACATGGCCGAAACAACGGCTGCGTTCACCTGACCTTCCTTGCTGGCCGTGGGGTCGTGAACTTCCACCACTTTCCCCGGAAAAGGGGCCGGCAGGGCGTGTTTTTCCGGAGGAACTTTCATGAATTCGTCGATATTGGTTTTCGGTTTCGGAGGAACGGCGGGACGACTCTGCTGTTCCTGCTTTTCCTGGTCCCTGGACCAGAGGGCGGGGGTGCCAAGAATCAAACCTCCGGCCAGAGCCGATGCTTTGAGAAACGACCGGCGGTCAAACTGTGATTCCGGTTTTCCGGACGAATAACGATTCTTTTTCATGAAACACCTCCGCTTAGTTGTATAATGATATATCTACGGCAAGGGGAAAAGCAAGGTTTACCCCATAGACTTTTTGTCCCTTGCATCACCGATAATCCTATCCCGGATTCTCCATTTTCTGCTATACTACTTCAAAGCAAGGAGCAAGCAATGCACCCCCGGATCGTCATCTGTCACCACCAGGCCGAGGAAATGCTGAAATCCAGAATGACCGGAGAACCGTCCATGTCCGTATCTCTGGATCTGGCCCGCAGCCGCATTCCGGTGATCTCGGATGAACAAGGCCTGCTTCTGGACGATGGTACCTTGATTCCCTGGACGGAAATCGAACGGGTGGCAAATCACCCGAAAGGTTGTTTCAGCTGGAGTGAAGGCGGTTTCGAGGAATTGTACGGCCTGTCGGAGTCCACCGGATGGACCTACCGCCTGGTGCCGACGAAAGAGGCTCCGGCGCTTCACCTGGCCGGATTCACCATGCATCGCATGGAGGGGATTACTCCCCGCCAGGGCGCCCTGGAGATGGTGCACGCTCTGGGAACTCCCAAAGGGGATATTCTCGATACGGCCACCGGTCTGGGGTATGCCGCCATCGCCCTGGCGGAAAACGGGCGCAAGGTGACCACCATTGAACGC
>CAYMND010000004.1:0-22590 GCA_964391685.1 uncultured Clostridia bacterium
TCGCCGTAGGGATGGCCACTTCGATTACTCCGCATAATCTTTCTGAGTTGATCGATGCTTTTGTCCTGTATATGGAAAACGCAGATATTTCCATTGCTGATTTAATGACTGTTCTGAAAGGGCCCGATTTCCCTACCGGCGGGATCATTTACGGGAAAAATTCCTTGCTGAACGCGTATACCACCGGCAGAGGTTCTGTGGTGGTCAGAGCAAAGGCTGAAATCGAACAGGATGAAAACGATCGTCAAAGTATCATTATTACTGAAATACCCTTTCAGACAAACAAAGCGCGGATACTCGAATCCATCGCCATCTTGGTGAAGGACAAAAGAATCAATGGAATATCAGATCTGAGGGATGAATCCGACCGGGATGGAATGCGCATCGTAATAGAGATCAAGAAGGATGATCTCCCTGAAGTCGTACTCAACAGTCTTTACAAATATACACAGCTGCAGACATCCTTCTCCCTAAATTTCCTTACGATTGTCAACCAACAACCAAAACAGATTTCTCTCAGTGAGTATTTCGCCCATTTTCTGGGTCATCGCAAAGAAGTGGTACGTAGAAGATCTCTTTACGAACTCGAAAAAGCCGAAAGGCGGCTGCATATCATCGAAGGACTCAGAATCGCTTTTGATTACCTCGATCAGATCATCTCCACCATCAGAAAATCAGCCAACAAAGAAGAAGCAAAGATCAGTTTGTTGAAAAATTTTCCGCTTTCGGAAATCCAGGCACAGGCCATCCTGGAAATGCAACTGTACCGCCTGACCAATCTGGAAATTGATAAATTGAATGATGAATTCAACGAATTGAAGAAAACCATTGACGTTTTGCACGAGATTTTATCAAATGAAAAGATGATGCTGCAAGTCATCAAGAAAGAATTGCTCCAAATCAGAACCAGTTACGGAGACAGCAGAAAGACGGAAATCATCTCGCAGGAATTGAGCGAACTCAATCTGGAAGATCTGATCAAAGATGAGAGCTGCGTCATCATTTTTACAAAGAACGGCTATATCAAACGGACCACTCTCAGTAGTTATAAAATTCAGAACAGAGGCACAATTGGCCGCAAGGGCTTGAGCTTGAAGGAAGAGGATGTGATAACCCGGGTATTTGTTGCTTCAGCTCACGAGAACATTCTTTTCTTTACAGAAAAAGGCAGATTGTACAGGCTGAAAGCCTATGATATTCCTGAAGGCGATCATGCATCGAGAGGAAAACCAGTAAACCGCGTTGTGGGTATCAGTGATGAAGAGAAGATCTGTTCAGTAATTAACCTGAGAGATTTCTCACCAGATCTCTTCGTCGTCATGTTTTCCAGGAAAGGATACGTAAAAAAGATCAGTGTTTCAGACATCTCCAGACCAAGAGCCAAGGGAATCAATGTTGCAGCCGTGCCTGAAAACGACTCGCTTTTTGAAGCACAGATTACTGCGGGAGACAATGATATCATCGTCGGTACCCATTTCGGAAAATCAATCCGTTTTTCCGAAAAGGATATCCGCCAGATGGGCCGTGGGGCCAGAGGTGTCATTGCCATACGGATGACAAGCGATGATTTTCTGGTCGGCGCCGATATCATCAGGGAAGAAGATACATACATCCTGGCTGTCACAGAGAACGGATTTGGAAAAAAATCTGAATTGTCTCTCTACCGCAAACAGACACGCGGCGGAAAGGGAATCCTGAACATGCGCATCAATGAACATACAGGGAAGATTGTCGGTCTGGTTACATTAAACGACAACAACGATCTGATCGTTTCTTCCGAAAAAGGGGTAATCAACAAAATCAGCACTGACGATATCCGAGCCAAAGGCAGAATAACTCAAGGTGTAACCATTATGAGCCTGAGAAAAGGAGATAAAATCGTCGCATTGGAAAAAATGGACAAAGAAAACGCCAACGTTATGGTTGAAGAGGAATTACCACCTGAATCGATGGATCCAGATAACGGATAAAATCGAAAAGAATATGTACTGATTGAAACGACAATTGATTGTATGTTATTTATTGATAAAAAAATAAAGGAGAACAAAATGGCTTACAAAATTACCGATTCATGTATCAGTTGTGGCGCCTGTGAAGCTGAATGCCCCGTTGAAGCGATATCTCAAGGCGAAGAACATTATGAAATTGATGCCACCCTTTGCACGGATTGCGGCTCCTGCGCTGCAGTTTGCCCGACCGAAGCAATTATCGAGGGATAAAGCCTAACCGGTTCAACTTCACAAAAAAGGCGGAACAGCTTCAGGCTGTTCCGCCTTTATTTTTCTTTAATCTCTTTGATAATCTTTTCTTCAACAGATTTTGGAACCAATTCATATCTGAGAAATTCCATCGAATAGTTGGCTCTGCCGCTTGAAGCCGTTCGCAGAGAAGAGGCGTAACCGAACATTTCCATCAAAGGAACCTGACCGGATAACTTTTGTGACCCCTTGCGATGACGCCTCATGCTTCCAACATGACCCCGTCGCCGATTGAGATCTCCAATGATGTCTCCCATATATTCATCGGGAGTATTGATTTCAATTTTCATCAAAGGTTCCAGCAGTTGGGGCTGACCGGACTTGAAAACATCCTTTATACCCAGCTCCGTACATGTCCTGAATGCGATTTCACTCGAATCGACCGCATGAAAAGAACCGTCAAGCAGAATGAATTTAACATCTATCATGGGGAAACCGGCCATCAGGCCTTTTTCCATAACCTGAAAAAATCCTTTTTCAATCGCCGGGATAAATTCACGTGGAATATTTCCGCCCTTGATCTGGTCGACAAACTGGAGACCGTTGCCCTGGTTGGGTTCAAGCCTGAAAACGATATGGGCGTACTGTCCATGTCCACCAGTCTGCTTTTTAAATTTATAGTTTCCGGAAACTTCACGCAGCAGCGTTTCTCTGAACGCGACTGCCGGCTTACCGACATTTACATTGACATTGAATTCCGTTTTCAATCTATCAACAATCACTTCAAGGTGAAGTTCGCCCATACCGGAGATTACAGTTTCTTCGGTTTCCGGATCGAAGTGAACCCTGAATGAAGGATCTTCCAATGCCATCTTATTCAATGCAAAAGAGAGTTTTTCTCTTTCTTTTATGGTCGCCGGAGCCACAGACAGATCGATAACCGTTTCCGGACAATGGATGGTCTCCAGCAGAATCGGTTCGGATTCATCACAAAGTGTGTCGCCGGTAGTTGTATATTTACTCCCGATAATTGCCGCAATATCCCCGGCCCGAACCACATTGATTTCTTCCCGTTCTTTGGCAAAAATTCGTAAAATCCGCCCGACACGCTCTCTCTTCTTTTTGGTCGAATTATAGATATAGCTGGATGAATTCAGCTCTCCGGAGTATACGCGGATAAAAGTCTGCTGCCCTACATAATTGTCATTGATGATCTTAAAAGCCAACGCAGCAAACGGTTTTTTCCATGATGGTATACGGGAATGGGAAAGCTCGGGATTATCAAGATCATACCCGATGACAGCACCTCTATCGATTGGTGAAGGCAAATAATCGACGATCGCATCCAGCAGCAATTGCACTCCCTTGTTTTTAAACGCAGTACCGCAAAAAACCGGCGTGATCAACAATCGCAAGACAGCATTCCGGGTGGCCGAACGAATCTGCTCCTCAGCAATTGGCTTGTCATCTAAATATGCTTCCATAATCGTCTCATCGTAATCTGCCAATTTCTCAATCATCTTCATTCGCCACTCTTTGGCAGTTCCCAAAAGGTTCTCCGGAATCTCGAATTCTTTTCGCATAAAACCGTCATACATGATGGACTTCATGGTGACCAGATCGATTATTCCTTCGAAATTCTCCTCTTGTCCTACGGGTAACTGAAAGGGAACAGCGTTCGCTCCAAGCATTTCATTCATCTGTTCTATGGTTTGCGCCATATCGGCTCCCTGCCGATCCATTTTATTGATAAAAGCGATTCTTGGAACTTTATATCGATCTGCCTGGTGCCAGACTGTTTCGCTTTGAGGCTCAACTCCGCCGACAGCACAGAAAACCATGACGATACCGTCAAGAACCCTCAATGACCTTTCAACCTCAACGGTAAAGTCGATATGTCCGGGCGTATCGATCAAGTTGATCTGGTGGTCGTTCCATTGGGTGGTTATAGCCGCTGAAGTAATGGTGATCCCCCTTTCCTGCTCTTGCTTCATGAAATCCATCACAGCCTGCCCGTCATGAACTTCCCCTAGCTTATGCGTCATTCCGGTGAAGAACAATATTCGTTCAGTCGTTGTAGTTTTACCGGCATCGATATGAGCAACAATGCCAATATTCCTTATCTTTTGAATAACTGCTTGTTCCATATTAAGTCTCCTAAAAGCATACTTTTTCTACAGACAAAACTGCTTGTTCATGATTGAGTGTAGATTTTTGGTCTGTGAAATGAGTAATATTATATCACAACTAAATTGAAAAGATCAATTATTCAAAAAAACAAAGCTGAACCGTTTTGGATTGTGTATCATCCATTCCGCCGAACTTCTGAAAGATTCGGACTATAGGCATATCTAAAAAACACTCGAACCCGGAAAGGAATTAAAACAGCTGCTTCTTATAGATTCTTCTTTTTCTCAGCAACTTTGGATTAAAATGCTTCCACATTGCCTGAATTTTGGTGTTTGTCTCGAGCTCCAGATTGGACTCTGTTTTTTTAAACCCAAGTTTCTGTGCAATTTTTGCGATTTCCATCGTCAACAACAGATCAAGGCCCGACCCTCGATGTTTTTTACTGATTCCAGCCAGGTAAAAATCTAGGATTTCGTACGTCTTCAATGCCCGCAACATATGCCACCATCCAAACGGAATCAATGAGCCCTTGGCCTTTTGAAACGCCCGACTCATACTTGGCATCGTCAATAAAAAGGCGACCAGTTTGTTCTGCTCGTCAACTGCCAATTTGATCAATCGGGGGTCAACATAAGAAATATATTTCTTTATAAAATAATCTACCTGTTGCGGCGTCAACGGGACGGCGCCGTATATTTCCTCGAATGTTTCCTCCAGCAATTCAAAAATCTCATGTGCACGTTCCTTCAACAGATCTTTCAGTTTTTTATATTCAATTATTCTCACCCGACTCCGTTGTCTGATGCGCTCTGACAACGCCTGCAATCGCTCAGGTAAAATATCGCTCTGGGGAACTTCTGCAGAAAATTCGTAATAATCGATATCCTTCTCGTACTCCATTTTCGGAAAGAAGTGCTGGTAATAATCATGGTTATAACCGCTCACAATCGTTGGCATATATTCAAACCCTTCAATCAGCAGCCCCTGAGGATCGAAATCAGTGAATCCCTGTGGCCCAGTCAGGGTTTCCCGCCCCAGCTTCTTTCCCCAGCTTTCCACCGAAGACAATAGTAAATGTGCAACTTCAAGTGAATTTATCGATTCAAACCACCCGAACCGCAAATTGTTGGTCTTGAATTTATCGTTTGCCGCCCTGCTATCAATAGCGGCAACACGTCCGATAACTTTGTCTTTGCTGTCCAAAGCCAAAAAAAACACGGCATCTGCAGCCTCGTAAGCCGGGTTCTTTTTTGGATCAAACGTCTGCCACTCTTCTCTTTTTAAAGGCGGAATCCAATTTTGCGAATTTTGATAGAGTTGAAAAGGGAAATCAATAAACTGTTTGAAATCGTTCCTGTTTGCTACCTGCCTGATTTTAATTTTCATCAACGACCTCTAGGTTATCATTCCATATGATTTTACCGAAATTTTACATACATGAAAAGAGTATCAGAGAAAGCATCTATAATATTATCCTACCAAAGTCACTTTATTTTCAATCTTTTTTTTTCGTACGAGATCTATTTGTTGTTGTATTCTTTTCATTTGCACACAGCCCTCTTTATGCAGTTCAATGGAAAGAAGCGTCTTACATGAGATTTATTTTCTTAAAAAAAGTTTAACAGTTGATTTGCCCGCAGATGTGTGATATATCAGTGCTGTGCGCGGACAAATTTTTAGAATTCAACGTTTTTCTCTACATGATGGACCAGGCATACGAACAACCGTTTTTTTCCACGGCTGCCCTCTATTTTGCCCCTGGTGTCACAATCCGGAATCTCGAATAACACCGGAACAAGCCCCTGATTGCTTTGAGATTCGCAAAATCACTTCGACGGAATTGTTTATGGAAATAGAAAAAGACCGCTTGCTTTTTGACGAGTCGGGCGGCGGGGTGACCTTTTCAGGGGGAGAGCCTTTATCTCAAGACAAATTTCTTAAAGCAATGCTGATCGGTTGCAAGGAAAGAAGACTCAACTCCGCAGTGGACACAAGTGGAACAGGCAGCCTTTCCTCTATTGACACACTGCTGCTAGCCGATCTGATCTTGTTCGACATCAAGGGGTTGAATCACCATCGTTCGACAAAGGAAACCGGTATAGATGTCGGCGAAATTGAAGCGGTGCTGGAATCTCTGGCAAAAAATCAGAAACGAATATGGCTGAGAATGCCGTATATTCCCGGCTATGGGCTCGCGAACGAGTCAATCGAGTCAATAATGGAATGGTTGGAAGTCAGAAAAGAGTGGTTTGAACGGATCAACATTCTTCCCTTCCATCGGACAGCAAGCAGAAAGTATGAACTTTTGGGTTGGGATGATGCAATGAAGGGACAACCCGACATGTCAGAAAAACGGGTTACAATATTTGCAGAACAGCTTAGAACCGTACACAAGGACATCAGGATCGGAGGTTAAGAGATATGAATCAACGTATAAAAAGATTGAGACAATCCAGTCTGGATGCGGAAGCCACCCTTTCCGACGAACGGGCAAAGCTGATAACGAAATTTTACAGGGAAAACGAAAAAAAAGGATATTCACCGGCGATTCTGAGAGGAAAAGCATTGAAGTACTTTTTACAGAACAAGGCGCTTTACCTCGGCGAATCCGAACTGATCGTCGGCGAAAGAGGACCTGCACCAAAAGCTACACCAACCTACCCGGAAATTTGCACTCATTCCATTGATGATTTAAAAAAGCTGAATGGCAGGGAAAAGGTACACTACAAGGTTTGCCCGGAAGTATACCAGACCTACAAGCAGGAAATTATCCCCTTCTGGAAAGAGCGCTCAATGCGAAACAGAATTTTCAATTCTGTCTCGAAAGAATGGAAAGCGGCCTATGAAGCCGGCATTTTCACTGAATTCCAGGAACAGCGGGCTCCGGGACATACGGTATGCGGCAATAAAATATTCAGAGAAGGTTTCGGTTCTTGGATCGCAAAGCTGAAGAAAAGCATCGGATCTCTGAACTATGTCGCCGACAACCATGCCCTGTCCAGGAAAGAAGAATGGCTGGGGATGATTGAGGCGGCGGAAGGACTTGTGTCCTTTGCGGAACGTTATGCATCGCTGCTTCACAACGAAAGCCTGTTGTGCGCTGATTATGAACGGAAACGAGAACTGCAGCAGATGTCGGAAATATGTTCGCGTATCCCCTTTCATGCACCCGAGACATTCTGGGAAGCCCTGCAAATGTACTGGTTTGTTCATCTGGGCGTGATCTGTGAATTCAACACCTGGGATTCTTTCAATCCCGGGAGACTGGACCAGCATCTTCTACCGTTTTATCGGAAGGAGATTCAAGAAGGCACACTGAACAGAGAAAAAGCGAAAGAGCTTCTCATGGCATTCTGGGTCAAATTCAACAATCAGCCGGCGCCGCCCAAGGTAGGCGTTACAGCAGAAGAGAGCAGTACATATACTGATTTCTGTCTAATCAATATTGGCGGTGTCACTCCGGAAGGAGAGGACGCATACAACGAACTGAGCGATCTGATTCTGGAAGTGATCGGGGAGATGAGGCTGCTGCAGCCGAGCTCCATGGTCCAGATCAGCAAAAAAAATCCAGACCGACTCGTATACGAAGCGTTGAAGATCATTAGAACCGGTTTCGGTCAACCTTCATTGTTCAATACGGACACCATTATTTCCCAACTGGTCCGGCAGGGAAAGACTCTATCCGACGCCCGGGAGGGCGGAGCCAGCGGCTGTGTTGAAACGGGCGCTTTCGGGCGGGAAGCCTATTTTCTTTCCGGATATCTGAATCTTCCAAAAATTCTGGAACTCACCCTTTTCCGAGGTGTGGATCCCTTGACCAAAAAACGCCTTGGCGTACAGACTCCCGATCCCAGGACTTTTAACGGCATGGAGGATCTGTTACGCGCTTTTTCTGAACAACTCGTTCATTTGATCGGAATCAAAATAAGCGGAAACAACCTGATAGAACAGCTGTTCGCGAAATTTATGCCTGCCCCTTTCATGTCCCTGGTCATTGATGACTGCCAGGATAGCGGGCTCGACTATCATGCCGGAGGAGCAAGATACAATACAACCTATATCCAGGGAGTGGGGCTTGGCACCATCGTTGATTCGTTGTCCGCAGTCAATTACCATGTCTTCACCAAAAAAACGCTCGACATGAATTCTTATTTGAACTGCCTGGAAAGCAATTTTGACGGTTACGAGGCCTTTCGTGACGAACTGATCAACAACACCCCAAAATACGGTAATGATGATGATCGAGCTGATGTTTTCAGCAAACAGGTTTTCAATCTTTTTTTCAATGCCGTCGACGGAAAGGCCAACTCCCGGGGAGGCGTTCACCGCATCAATCTTCTGCCCACAACCGTTCATGTCTATTTCGGTAAAAAAGTGGGGTCAACACCTGACGGCAGAATTGCGGGGACTCCCTTGTCAGAAGGCATATCCCCGGTTCAAGGGACCGATCGCAATGGTCCAAGCGCAGTAATCAAGTCTGCCGCTCGGATCGATCATCTCAGGACCGGCGGAACGCTGTTGAATCAGAAATTTACTCCCGATTTACTGAGAGGAGATGACAATCTCACCAAGTTGATCGGATTGATCCGGACTTACTTTCGCATGGACGGTCATCACATTCAATTTAATGTAGTGAACGCGGAAACACTTCGTAATGCTCAGAAATATCCAGAAAAATACAGGGACCTGATTGTTCGGGTTGCAGGGTACAGCGATTACTTCAATGATCTGGGCCGTGATCTTCAAGATGAGATCATCCGAAGAACCGAGCATGAATCATTTTAAGGGCTTTTCTTTTTCCTTTTTCTGATTGAAAAACCAAAATGCCCGAGCGCTTCACCCAGGGCATAGTAATGTCCATGACTAAAACAAATCGGGGTGGCTTTCGAAAGGTCAAACCGACCGCTTTTGCTGTCGAAATATTCCGGATCCGCCTGAACGCAGGTAATGTCGGCCATAAAAACGGTGTGGGATCCACATGCCATTTCGTTGAAAACCTTGCATTCCAGGTTGATCGGTGCCTCAGCGAGAAGAGGCGCCGAAACTGTTTTTGCCGGAATTGGCGTCAGTTGTAGCGCAGAAAACTTGTCCTCAATCTGAGCCTTCGATTTTACTCCACACCAATCAGTCGCCTTTTTCAACTTTTTTGTCGTCAGATTGATGACAAATTCACTGCTTTTTTTGATCATTCGATGGGAATATCGTTCCGGACGAACAGAGATATAGCACCGTGGGGGTTTGGTCGACAGGATCCCTGTCCATGCTATTGTGACAAGATTACAGTCGTAGGGGACCAACGTTCCGCAACTGACCAGGACTGCAGGTAAGGGAAAAAGCATCGTGCCGCCGGGCCAGATCAGCCGATCCCGCTTGCCTTCATTTTTATTACTCATCATCTTTTCATTATAACAGGTCGGAACGTTCCGTTTCATAGGGATCTCCGAATCTTTCCTCAAAAAAGATGCAACCCGTGGAGCATGCAACGGCAATACCCTGACTCTGCATGTTTACCATTTATTGAAAATGCCCTATAATTCGTTTTCGTTTAGTTTAAAAAAGAAGAAAACAATGAGGTGATAATGAGTGATTTACAATCAAGTGTGGCACCATTGGTTTTACAAAACGGAATTTTTGTTGCCGGACATCCTCGTAGCGGAACATCTCTGGCCTGTCAGCTTCTGGAAAGTGCCGGAGTTACGTTTCCATCGGATCTGCCAGCAGATGTATATAATAAAGAAGGCTACTTTGAGTTGTCCTTTGCAAAAGAACTGGAAAAGAAACTGATGGAAAAGGCCATGACAGAAGAGAATATCAGTGAATTGAATCGGGTTGTCAGGCTTCTCAACGAAGGCAATGGACTGAACGGGTTGAAAATAGTTCATATTCCTTCGCTGTTCTTTTACCGCCATCTGGCTAAGAATATCCGAACGGTATTTATCTTCCGAAATCCGGCGGATGTCAAGGCCTCTATGATGAGAAGAGGCATCTCTGAATTCAAACTAGATTGGGTCTACAACAACAATGCGTTGATCGCAGCACACGAAAACATCAAGAAAAGCATCATCATCAGCTACGAATCAATTCTGGCCAGAAGTGCCAGAGTCGTGGCCGGCTTTCAGAAAATCGGATTGAAAATAGATATGGGAGTAATCAAGGAAGAGCACAGGACTCAACAGAACAGCAAGGTTCTTCTGACCAACGAAGAGATCAGAATGTACAAACTTTTGAAAAAACTGGAAAGATCCAGCTGCTCGTAAGGATTTGCCATGGATATGAAAAAAGACAGCTTCACCGTCGTTGATGACGATGCCGTAGACCTTTTTACAAACATGATCTCTTTCAACGTCAATCCGGAAGAGGTTTGCATCGGTATCGGTATTCGTAACCCGCAGCACACCGATGTAATTCGGGTCCACACCTATTTGCACCTGACCATCCCCCATTTCCTGCGCTTGGCGGAAGCCGTCAACCAGCAAGTCAGCACTTTGATCGACAAAGGGGTCCTTTCTCGCGAACCGGAGCAGTGAACTTTATCGTTCTCCGGAAATATGGTCTTGAATGAAAACGTTTTTATGCTGACCGGTTTTAAAATCCAGTTCGGAACCCAAAACCGAGTGGGGAACCAGATATATAAGAAATGTCAGCAAGGAAGCAACAATCAAAACGGTTTTTTTCCTGGAATAGGTGAAAAGAGCTGCCAGCCAAATGACAACAATGATTAACATTTTGTTGTCAGTCATATCCGTACCAAATGGAAATCCTGTCCAGAACCGATTGAAGGCGTATTTTTGAACAATGGGGCCGAAAACCAGGCCTCCCAGGAACAGCTGTGCCGTGGTCATATGTACCATTCCTTTTTTAAACCGAAGGGTATCCCGTCCGCAGAACAGACATCTCGACGCAAACAGCATTCCAGAAAACATGAGAAAAATATGCAGAACCAGAAATCCAGTCGGAACAGCGCCCCTGAATCTTACAACAACCGGGTTGCCCTGATTCAAGATGAAAACTGCGTTGTCCGCTATTACTGACACTTTGTATTCAACTTTACCGGCAGGCGGCTGAGAAGGCACTGATGCAGAAAAAACACCTTCACCTTCCTTCTCCATCGGAACGTCCGCCCACAGATCATCGCTGTTCAATCTCCTGAAGTGCAATACGGATCCGGATATATTCCCTGCCGAAACAGACACTTTCAAAGCTGTGCCGGAAACAGCACTCCGGTTGAATCGATAAACGATGGTCTCGTTTCCAATTGTCTCCTTTCCTTTCAATGGATAACTCGGGCCGGTGATCCGTTGTGCACTTGCAACAAACAGGGTGATCAGAAGAGCCGCAGCCCAGGCTGCAAACCGCTTTGTACTTTTTTCCACTTGTACTCCCATGGAACCAACTTGCTGTGAATTGCGAAGCCATTCACTTATAGACCGAACAACCAGTACGGATCGGATCTGTTTTATAGACTGATATTATAAACAGTCAGATTTGTTGATTCAACTTGACAAGCTATTGCCATGCATTAAAATGAAAACATGGAAGCTTTGTCATTTTACAGGGCATTGAAGGAAGAGCGACTGAAAAGGGATTGTTCTCTGGAAGAGATTTCAATTCGTTCCAACATTCCGGTCAAGGTCTTGAATTCACTGGAGACGGGCAATATTGATCTGATTCCTGGACGGTTTTATATTCGCAGCTTTTTAAGAAGTTACCTGACGGCCATCGGAGCAGATGAAAAAGATTTTTTTCTGAAACACCACCAGGAAATCGAAAACCTGACCAGAGAGGACGACGCACAGAAAATGGTTTCTTTTTCCAAACTGAAATATAAGCACTTCAAATCCAAGCGGATATTTCTTCTTCTGGTCATCTTTGGATTTGTCTTGCTGTTTCTTTTTCTTGCCCTGCCGCAAACGGAAGCGGCTCGAGCATGGCTTGGCATCCCAAAAACGTTCAACTTACTTTCATTTTTCCGCTCTTAATCAGAATGCACGAACAAGCGTAGGTGATATGATGAAAGGAACGGTATCAAACAATCCTCTCGTTCGTCAGCTGGCATCGGGCCAAGTCAAGGAAAACCTGTACAAAATAATACTGGATCGGGAACTTTCGTTCACCGATGAGGAATACCTCGAATGTCTGGGAATATTGCGTGCGCATCCTCCGTTAAAAAACCAGGCAGAAGCCAAAATTCTGGAGCTTGCCGACACCGTCAAAATCAGTTATGCAGGAAAAAGTGAAGCCAGGGCAGACCTGGTTGCCTTTTTACTGGAACAGGCGTTGGCTACCGGCAATCAAGATTTGGTGACCAAGGTAATTCACAACCAGTTTCTGCCGGTGGAGCTTCTGGAAAGAGTCGCCCAAAAAGGCAACCGCCAAATGCTGGAGCACTTGCTCGACAATCAAATCAAGCTGATCGCATTTCCGGTCTTGATCACAATGATCGAAACCAATCCGGACGCAGACAACTTCATCCGCTCCCGGCTGCTCGAGATGAAAAATTATTACCTGGAAGAACAGGCACCCGGGGCACAAATTTCCGAAGAAGAAGCGACGGAAGTGGTACAGGAAGTTCAAAAGCAACATCAATCTCTTGCTTTGACCAGCGAACAGGAAGACGCAGAAGACGAACTGCTTCTCGATGTCAAGGAAACCCTGACAACTCTTCAAAAAATCAACCAGCTCTCTACGGCTGAGCGGGTGAAACTGGCCATTACCGGCACGAAAACCGAAAGGACTCTTCTTCTCCGAGATCCCAATAAAATGGTTGCCCTTGCCGTCATCGAAAGCCCGAAAATCGGCATTGACGAGGTGGCCACTCTGCTTAGGAACCGTAGTGTTGCAGGAGATATCATTTCAAAAATCGCCGACAACAGAGAATGGACCAAAAACTATTCCATTTGTTACGAACTGGCCGTCAATCCGAAAACACCGATCAGTAAAGCCATGGGGTTTGTAAAAAAACTCCGGGACACGGATCTGCGCTTGATCTACAGAGACCGAAACGTGTCTCCTGTTATCCGGCAGGTTGCGCAGAATGTATTGAACACGAAAAAATAAAAAAGCTCGAACTTTTTTATCAAAGTTCGAGCTTTTCCTGTTTGTAGACTTTCTTAACCGTTTTTCAGATCTTTCAACAGTTCAGCCATAAAATCCCACACCATCCCTATGGTGCCGACATGAACTTTCTCGTCGGGACAATGAGGATATCTCAGATCTGGCCCGATGGAAATCATATCCATTCCGACATTTCTGTCAGCGATGATCCCGCATTCAAGTCCGGCATGAATCACTTCTACAACCGGCTCCTTATTGAAGAGAGAACGGTACAGCTTCAGGCTTCTTGCGAGCAACGGCGAATCCATATTGGGCTGCCAAGGCGGATAGCCGTCACTGCTCTTGGCTCTACCTCCGGCCAGCTTGGCCACATCCTCAATGCGGCTGGTCAGTGCCTGCAGCCTGCTGACCACCGAACTGCGTTGACTGGACAACACATTGATCTCTCCGTTCTCGATCCAGACACGTGCCAGATTGTTCGATGTTTCCACGAGGTTTGCGATATCGGTGGACATGGCCGCAACACCGTGGGGAATAACCCGAATGAACTGGACCAACCGTTCCGATTCGGCTATTCCGAGACATTGATCCGCAGGATCACATGTATCAAGAGACAGAGACAGATCTGGTTCTGTGTTTTTATACTCTTCTCTTAAAACAGACTGCATTTCGCCGATCTTCTTCTTTACTTGTTCGACATTCTTGGCATCCAGAAGAATTGTTGCCGTACAATCTCTGGGAATGGCATTGTGAGCGCTGCCCCCCTGGATATTCGCAACATGAACCGGTGTAACTTTGCTCAACACTTCGAGCAGCCGGCACATCACCTTGATTGCATTCGCTTTTTCTTTGGCGATATCGATTCCGGAATGCCCACCCTTCATGTTTCCTGCACGGAGCAAATATGTCTCAAGCCCACTCGGAGATGTCTCAAAACACAAAGGAAGATATAAATTCGTATTAATGCCTCCGGCACAACCGACCGTGAACACGCCCTCATCTTCAGAATCAACATTGATCAGGATCCTGCCGTTAATAAAACCCGGTTCCAAAGAATTTGCACCGGTCAGTCCGGTTTCCTCGTCAACCGTAAACAACAATTCCAGCGGCGGATGGGGAGTGTCCTTGTCCAGAGCCAAAGCCATGGCCATGGCTAGGGCAATCCCGTTGTCTGCTCCAAGCGTGGTTCCGTTGGCTTTCAGCCATTCACCGTCGTACACGAGTTCAATCGGATCCTTGGAAAAATCGTGCCTGGATTCCGGAGTCTTTTCGCAAACCATATCCATATGTCCCTGGATAACAACGATTGGGGCTTTCTCAAAGCCCTGACTCGCTGGAACTTTAATGCAGATGTTTCTGACTTTGTCGAGTTTATATTCGAAATGATTTGATACGGCCCATTCAACCAGCCATTGAGAAATCCGTTCTTCTTTCTTTGAACATCGCGGAATTTTGCTGATTTCAGCAAACCACTTCAATGTCTCCTTCGTTTTTGGGTGATCAATATTCATTTTTTTCTCCTCGTAGTAAAGATTTCTTTTCATTCAGAAAATTAAAGATACTAAAGGGCATGATCGATGTCAACAACGAAACATCCAGCAAATGGAAAATGTAACGGTAAGCAATCCGCCGTGTCTCAACGCTTCAGTTTAAGTGTAGCCTTGATGAAATCGATGATGTCACCGTCGAGGATCCGCTGGGTGTTACCCACATCGATATCGGTACGATGATCCTTGATGTTCTGATAAGGATGAAGAACGTACGACCGAATTTGGTTTCCCCATGCGATATCGCTCTTGCTGTTTTCCTGGGCGTCCATTTCCTTTTGTTTCTTTTTCAGTTCAAAGTCATACAGGCGCGATTTCAGCAGCTGCATGGCTTTTTCCTTATTCTGATGCTGGGACCGCTCATTTTGACATTGAACAACAATATTGGTGGGAATATGAGTAATGCGAACCGCCGAGTCGGTTCGATTGACATGCTGCCCTCCGGCCCCTCCCGCCCGGTAGGTGTCTACGCGCAAGTCACCGGGATCAATGTCGATCTCAATATCATCATCTATCTCGGGATAGACAAAAACAGCCGCAAAGGAGGTGTGCCGCCTCTTGTTGGCATCAAAGGGAGAAATGCGCACCAGGCGGTGGACTCCGATTTCCTGCTTTAAATAACCGTACGCATACGGTCCGTCGACGCGAATCGTAACGCTTTTGATTCCAGCCTCTTCTCCTGGCGAAGCTTCAATAATGGTTGTTTTATAACCCTGACGCTCCGCGAAACGCAGGTACATGCGCAGCAGCATTTCTGCCCAGTCCTGGCTTTCCGTTCCTCCCGCACCGGGATGAATAGAAAGAAAGGCATTGTTGAAGTCGTTTTCGCCACACAGATAAGTTTGAAGTTCGGTCTCTTCCACAAATTCGTTGAAACTGGAAATATGATCACACAGCTCTTCCTGAAGCCCCGGGTCTTCTTCCAGGAGTTCAAAATATGCGTCTATATCCCCCAGTTCGCGGTCCAGTTTTCCACCGACATCCAAGAACAGCTGAAGCGCTTTTTTTTCTTTGGACAGTTTCTTGGAAAGCTGCGGTTTGCCCCAGATGTCGGGGTTGCTCAGTTCGGAATCAATTTCCTTTAGTCGATTTTCTTTTTGAACCAGGTCAAAGATACCCCCGTAAGTCTTTTACCTTCTGGGTCAGTTCTTCGTGCTTTTGTTTCAATTCAAATAGTTCCATTACCGTATTTTATCACATTTTCTCCAACCGCAAAAAGCCAGGCAAGGGCCCTTCAATTGTCCCCGTCAACGGCAAGATGGCAATTGGATGGTTTTTGGAGGCCGAAACCAAGAGACTCAACCGACACCCAACGGATATGACACACTTGTTGTTGAAAATCCCTTACATAGCGGTTATAATAGATGCTCAATTGAGCACCAGAAAGGAGTCAACATGAGCGAAGCCAAACAAGCTGAAAAAATGGAATTTCAATCGGAAGTCAAAAAACTTCTCGACATTTTGGTTTATTCTTTATATCAGCATAAGGAAGTATTTCTCAGAGAACTCATATCCAACAGCGCAGACGCCCTGAGCAAAGTCCGTTTCTCTTTGCTCACCCAGCAGGATATTGCGGATCCCGAGGAGGAGCTGCGCATCGACATATCTCTCAATGAAAAAGCGGGGACACTTGTAGTGGAAGACTCCGGTATCGGAATGAACCGCGAAGAGCTGATCAACAATCTGGGAACCATTGCCCATTCCGGCACTCTGGACTTTTTACGGGAAATGTCCAAAGAAAAGCATGCTTCGACAGAGGATCTTATCGGCCAATTCGGCGTTGGTTTTTACGCCAGTTTTATGGTTGCCGATGAAATCCGAGTGATCACCAAAGCGGCAAAAAACGGAGAAAAAGCCTGGCGCTGGGTATCCCGCGGAGATAACAGCTATACCATCGAAGAAACAGTCAAGAAAAAGAGAGGCACCCGTATCGAACTGTTGTTGAAAGACGAAGAAAAGCAGTATCTCAAGAAAGAAGAGGTTGAACGGATAATCCAGACCCACTCCCGTTTTGTTCCATACCCAATTTACCTGGAAAAAAACAAAGTGGAACGGATTCAGGCCATCTGGTCTCAGCCGAAAAACGAGCTCAAGGAACAGGATTACCTGGATTTTTACAAGTCCCTGCCGGTTCTCGACGAAGCGCCTTTGACCCACCTTCATCTGAATGTCGATGCTCCGGTTCAATTCCAGGCACTTCTGTATTTCCCTAAAACCAGTGAAGATGTCATGGGTTTCACGCAGAACGATCCCGGCGTCGATCTCTACTCGAAAAAAATACTGATACAAAAAGGAAACAAGGAAATTTTACCGGAATATTTCCGCTTTATAAAAGGTGTAGTCGACAGCGAAGAGCTCCCGCTCAACATCTCGAGAGAAACCGTTCAAAGTAATGTAAAAGTGAAGAAGATCCAGTCGTTTCTTGTCAGAAAACTCCTGGAGCATTTGACACAACTCAAGAAAGAGGACGCTGAAAAATACCGTGAAATTTGGAATGCCTTCAGTCGGTATTTCAAGGAAGGAATACTCAAAGACTGGGACAGCCGAGAAAAACTCGCTCCTTTGCTGTTGTTCGAATGCAGCACTAAGGCTGAAGGGGATCTGATAGACCTCGAAACGGCCCTGAAGATGATCGAAGGAAAACAGGATAAAATATTCTATATATCCGGAGGACAGCGTCAGAATCTGAAAAACAATCCGGCACTGGAGGCTTTCACCGAGCAGGACTATCCCGTACTGTTGTTGACGGATCCACTGGACGAATTCGTTGTTGAACATCTTCGCGAATACCAGAAAAAACCTTTTGCCAACATTCTCAGCGCTGACATCAATATCGATCGAAGATCCAAAGAAGAAAAAAAAGATGAACGTCAGCCTCCCGCCGAGCTTCCGGGTTTCATCGGATATCTGAAAACGACCTTTTCCAGCAAGGTCGCGGATGTCAGAGCTTCAGAACGTCTCGTCAACAGCCCCTGCCTTCTGGTTATTGACAGCAACGCTCCATCAGCCCAGATGGAAAAACTAATGAAAATGAGTGACAAGACATATCAGTTCCAGAAGCGCATTCTGGAAATCAATCCGGAGAACCCACTGATCCGCAATTTGGCAAATCTTCATGAAAAAGAGCCCCTCAGCCCCAGGTTGAAGATCGCTTCACAGATGATCATTGATCTGGCTCTGCTCAAGGAGGGGCTGATCGATTCAATTGATGAAATCATGCCAGATGCTTTTCAATTGATCTCCTGGGCAACCTCAGATCAAAGCCATGAATAACAACGGCTCGCAGCGCAGCTGCGGTATATGGATGCACGTGACTGCCCTTCCGGGCAGTCACGGTTGTGGAACAATGGGCCCGGACGCATTTGAATTCGCCGAAACACTTGCTGCGGCCGGCTTGAATCTTTGGCAGGTTTTACCGTTGCATCCAGTCAGAAGTGTTTTCAATTTCTCTCCCTATTCACCGGCTTCCTGTTTTGCGGGAAATCCTTTGATCATCGATGAAAAAGAATTGGTTTCCGACTATGCACTCTCAACGGACTGTTTCTCAAGCTTCCCCGACACGAAAGAACTCGATCGCTGTGTCTGGAATGCCCGCATGGAGGCCATGAAAAACCTCTTATGGAAAACATTTGACCAAATCGAAGCCGATTTACATCGATTGATCCCATACCAGAATTTTTGCACAGAAGCAAAATCATGGCTCGATGACTACGCACTTTTTGAAACGATTGCCGATCATTTCCGAACCAGCGACTGGCGACAGTGGCCGTTTCCTTTTCGCAAAAGAAATTCCGTTGAAACAACAGACTTTTCCGAGAAATACGAAAGGAAGGTCAACTGGTACAAATTTGTACAATACACTTTTTTTGCTCAATGGCAGAAGCTTCACCGCCATTGCGGCAGCCTGGGTGTTCGTCTGCTTGGGGACATGCCTCTTTACGGACAGTTTGACAGTGCGGATGTATGGGCTCACCCCGAAGTGTTTGAGATGGATCCGGACACGTTGCAGCCCGTTTCCGTAGCCGGCGTCCCACCGGATTATTTCAGTCAGGACGGTCAACTATGGGGTAATCCTCTGTACCGTTGGTTCGAAGATGGAAATCTTTTCGCTCCGACCATCGAATGGTGGCGCAGAAGAATGGTCTGGGCATTGAAATTGACTGACCAGATTCGGATCGACCATTTCAGAGGAATCGAATCCTTCTGGTCCATTCCGGCAGAAGCCGTTTCCGCCCGCGAAGGGACGTGGAAAAAAGGCCCGGATTTTTCCCTTTTCGAGTCGATGCAGGACCTCCTCGGCGATCATCCGCCTCTTGTTGCAGAAGATCTGGGCATTATTACTCCAGAAGTCGAGCATCTCCGGGACCGCCTCGGTCTCCCTGGAATGAAAATCCTGCAATTTGCTTTCAGCGGAGGCGACAACCATCCATATCTGCCACACAATCTTGATTCCAGGCCCTGGGTTCTCTATTTGGGCACACATGACAACAATACGACTTCCGGCTGGCTTGAAGAAGAGCTCTCGGCCGCTGAGCGACAGAAGGTTGACGCCTACATCTCCTGGAGTCATGAATCTACACCAGTTTGGAAACTGATCGAAACAGCTGTCGCATCGACAGCCGCGACAGTCATTCTTTCGATCAACGATCTTTTGGAATACGGCAGTGAGACTCGATTCAACGTTCCCGGAATCGCCTCCGGCAACTGGTCCTGGAAGCTGGCCCGCCAGGACATCAAGCCCTCCCTTAGGCGCCTGTCCGACCTGTGTGCACGGCATAACCGCCGCTGACTTCAAGGAACATCAATGAAAATTAAAGAATTTGAAGAAATCGGGGAAGACATCATCTCTCTGAACGATCCGATGTTTCCCTTATACATCATTCGAGGAGATCAACCGGTATTGATTGACAGCGGAGTCAGCAGAAAGGCCACCCTTTTCCAACAGCGAATTCGCCATGTTCTCGGAGAACAGAAACTGGCTTTCATTATCCTGACTCACTCTCACTGGGACCACACAGGCGCGCTGAGCTATCTTGCTGAAGTCCATCAAGCGACAGTTGCCGCTTCACCCGAAGCGACCTTGCTGCTGCGAAAGGAAAATGTAATTGCTTTTATCAACCGATTGAACCGAGAGTTCGCCAGCGTAGAAGAAAGAGATGCGCTGCCCGAAGTTCATTCTCCCTTACCGCTGGTCTCGATATCAGATGGAGAACGTCTTCAACTGAGTTCCGACCGAGCCCTGACCGCTCTGGCTTCGCCGGGACACACACGATGCTCGCAATCATATATGCTGGAACCCGATGGCGTTCTTTTCCCGGGTGACGCTGCAGGGATTATGGAACGAAACGGCGAAATTCGCCCGCTTTTCCTATCAAACTGTGATGATTACCAGAATTCACTACAGAAACTTTCCAGGTTGTCGGCAAATACGCTGGCATTTTCCCACAACCATTTCATACAGGGCAAAGAATCTGTTTCACGCTACTTCGAAAAATCATTGGAGACAACGAATAAATGGTTTACACAAATAAAGGAAAGACTGCAGGAGGGCTTGGACGAACACTTGATTGCCGAACGTTTCGTTGAATCCGCTTTTTCCAGCACGACCCTGCAAAGTCCAAAAGAAGTATTCATCATCAACATGCTGGCCATGATCCGGGCGGTGGGAAAAACATTGAATTGACATTTCAGTTTTATAGTACTACGTTCTATGCATGACCCCTTCCAGACGCCCAGTCATCGCCGTAGCAGGAGCAACCGGTTTTATCGGCAGAGCGCTGTGTCATTCTCTTTCTGATAAGTATACTGTCATCGGATTGACCCGTCGCCCGCATCGGCATTTGACAATACCCAAAGTGAAATGGAGATGTTGCGATCTCTTTTCAACTTTGGAATGCGAACAGGCTTTGGAAGGCGTTGATGTCGGTATCTACCTTGTTCATTCCATGATATCTTCCGCTCGCCTTACCCAGGGCGGGTTTCAGGACATGGACCTGATCCTTGCCGACAATTTTGCAAGAGCAGCAAGACACAATCACCTTTCCCGGATCATTTTTCTTGGAGGTATCATTCCTCCTTTACCAATCGAAAAACTTTCCCGTCACCTCAGGAGCCGACTCGAGGTTGAACAGACTCTCCGTGATCACGGAATGTCTTTTACCGCCTTAAGAGCCAGTATTGTCATCGGTCCTTACGGAACATCCTTTTCCATATTCAGGACCCTTCTTCACAGGATGCCGATCATTCCTTGTCCAACATGGAGCCGTTCTCGGACCCAACCGATCGCTCTCGAAAATCTGGTGGAGATATTTCATTTCTGCCTCGAGCATCCCCTGCAAACGGCAGGAATTTTCGATGTCGGTTGTCCGGAAATCGTAACCTATCGACAACTTCTCGAACGCACGGCCGCCTTGATGAAACGCCGCAGATTTTTCTTCTATGTACCACTGAAAAGCCTTTTATTATGCAAGCTGTGGCTTCGCCTGATCTCCGGAGCGCCGATGGCCCTGATTGCCCCTCTGGTGGAAAGTATGCGTTTTGAAATGACAGCCGGAAACCTATCTCTTCAGAAAAACGCCTCAATTCAAGGAATGTCCCTGGACTCCGCCATCGAAAAAGCCCTGACACTGGAAAAAACTTCTTCCGGAAATCCTCCCACTAACCGAGCCGCTGAACCGGAACATTATGACGTGAGATCTGTTCAGCGGTTGCCCCTGCCGCCGGCGCTCAGTGCAAGAGCGGTTGTAAACCAATATCTACACTGGATGCCTTGGATTTTTCGGTGGATCATGCACTGCCGGGAAGAAAAAAATCGAAACATAAAAATTGATATCCGGTTTTTCGGGTTTCATCGTTCCTTGCTGGACCTGACTTTCAGTCCGGAGCGCAGCCTGCAAGACGACCGTCAGGTGTATTACATCAGCGGCGGCCTGCTGGTCAAGCAAGTAGAGAGAACCAGCAGACGACCCCGTCTGGAATTCAGGGAAATGCTGAACGGACGGGTTCTGCTATTGGCCATTCACAATTACAGACCCTCTCTTCCTCCTTGGCTTTACTCATATACACAGGCTTTGATTCACCTTTGGGGCACACACCGTTTTGCTTTGCACCTGAAAAAAAAGGTCTCGAAATCGAGAAAGGGCGATCACTCATGACGCATCATTTGCTCTTTCAGCTTTATCCAATAAGCCATACGCTGGGCGATCTGTTTCTCAAACCCCTTATCGAGCGGTGAGTACAAATGTGGCGGCGACATGCCGGCAGGTAAGGTATTCATCGGTGTCGTCCGCTCTGGAAAATCATGGGCATAGAGATAATCCTTGCCTGCTCCTTTGGCTATCGCCGTTCCGTGATCCGGATTGACGATATGCAGCGGAACCGGCAGCGGCCTGTCCTGGGCAAGTCTGATTGCAGCCGTATGGGCGGAATAGAGGGTGTCGCTCTTGGGTGCGCTGGAGAGGTATACCACCGCCATTACCAGAAAGATATCTCCTTCGGGAGAACCCAGCGATTCAAAAGCCTGTTTGCATTCCAGACACAAAGTCAATGCCTGGGGGTCGGCCAGACCGATGTCCTCAGCGGTGATGCGGATCAGGCGCCGAAACAGATATACCGGATCTTCGCCACCTACGAGCATACGGGCCAACCAATAAAGTGAGGCG
>CAYMND010000005.1:0-21679 GCA_964391685.1 uncultured Clostridia bacterium
ATCGCCCTGTGGAACCGCATACCGCAGGAGACATCCGGACTGCCCTGCATGCCGGCCAAACCGGTCGTCTATTGCAGCGCCGCAGACCAGCCCCAACCCATCATGAGCTGGTGGGGAGAACCGCCCGGGATGACCGTCTACACCGGCCGTTTGCGCATCCGGGAAAATCGCGTCTCCTTTCTGTTGCTCTGCAACAATCTGGCCAAAGGCGCCGCCGGCGGTTCCGTGGCCAACGCCGAACTGTTTCTGAAAACCTACGGAGACCGTCTGTGAACCGCAGGGTCCTGAAATTCGGCGGTTCCAACCTCAAGGATGCGGCCGACATCCGGAAACTGACCCGAGCAGTCAGCTGCTACTCAACCCCTCCCCTGGTGGTCGTTTCGGCACTCTACGGCATCACCGACTCTCTGGAACGGGCGGCCGAAGGAGCCGGAAGAAACGTTGACGGCATCTATACCCTGATCAAATCCCTGATCAAGCAGCACCAGCAATTCATCGACAGTCAGATACATCCGGAAAGAGAACGGCATCGGATCCTGCAGCTGCTGACCCAGCGTATTTTGGAATTGGAACGCATTCTGCTCGGCTGCCATTACCTGAAGGAAGTCCCCGAATTCGCCCGGGACCAGATTCTCAGTTACGGTGAACGTCTTTCCTCTCTCCTGATCAGCGAGATTCTCCGTCATCACGGGATGAAGTGCCGCGAATGCCTGCCGGAGGACATCGGGTTGGTCACCGACGGAGTCATGACCGACGCCACTGTCGATGTGGAGGCTTCGAGAGCGCAGGTCTCCTCCGCTCTGAGTGACGGGGTTCTGACCATTATTCCCGGTTTCTACGGAGTTTCCAGAGAGGGAAAGGTCACCCTCCTCGGTCGGGGCGGAACCGATTATTCCGCCGCCGCTTTCGCCGCATGCATCAAGTCTGCGAGTCTGGATATCTGGAAGGATGTTTCCGGATTCATGAGCGCCGATCCCAAAATCGTCCGAAAACCGGTCCGCATCTCCCGGCTTTCCTATCGGGAGGCGGCCGAACTCTCCTACTTCGGGGCCAGGATCCTGCACCCCCGGACTTTCGAACCGGTCATGGATCTCGGCATCCCCGTCCGACTTTACAACATCAACGATTTCGACAATGAACTGACGCCCCTTACCGAAATCGTCTCCGGAGGCGAAGTCCGCCCGGGAGTCATCAAAAGCGTCACCTTCACTCGTGCCATCGGACTGCTGACCCTGGGTGGTTCGGGAGTCGGCATCCGGCCCGGTCTTCTGGCCGCTATCGCCGGCGCCCTGCACCAGGCCCGAATCAACATCAAATCCGTTTTCACATCCCAGACCACAATAAACCTACTGCTTGACATCAAACAGTTGTCCTCCAGCCGGGATCTGATCGAGAACATGCGGCTTCCCACTCTGGACGAGATCCGCATCAGCGACGATATCGCCCTGGTGGCCGTGGTCGGAGAGGGAATGCCCGATCAACCGGGTATTGCCGCCCGAATTTTCTCGGCGGTATCGCAGGAAGGCATCAACATTCGTATAATATCGTCAGGCGCATCCACCGTGGCCGCCTACTTCATCATCAGCGACCGCGATCTCTACCGTGCCGTGAGTGCCATTCACGAGGAGTTTTTTCATGAAGAGCATCCAGGAAATCAATGAACGCATCAGAACGGGCCGGGCCGTGGTCCTGACCGCCGCTGAAGTCAAGGAACTGAGCGAAGAAAAAGGGATCCGTCACGTATCCGAAACAGTCGACGTCGTCACCACGGCCACATTCAGCCCCATGTGTTCCAGTGGCGCATTCATCAACGTCGGTCATACGGATCCCGGGTTGAAAATGGAAAAGGTCACCCTCGACGGTGTTCCGGCCTACGGGGGAATCGCTGCAGTCGACCTGTACATCGGGGCCGCGGAGCGGCACCCGGAAAACGAACGATTCGGCGGAGCCCATGTCATCTGCCGGTTGGTGGAAGGAAAGACCGTCATACTTCATGCCCAGGGCAGACCGACGGACTGCTATCCCGGTTCGCGGATCGAAGGCGCCATCGGCCTGAACAGCATCAATCAGGCCTACCTCTTCAATCCACGCAACTGCTACCAGAACTACAACGCAGCGGTGAACTCTTCCGACAAGACACTGAAAACCTACATGGGAGTGCTCGCGCCCCGGTGCACTTCAATCCATTTCGCCGGTTCCGGAGAGATCTCCCCCCTGTTCAACGATCCCTGGCTTCGGACCGTGGGTATCGGAACCCCTGTCTTCTGCGGCGGCGGTATCGGTCACGTCGCCTGGGAGGGAACTCAATACAACGCCGACGCGGAACGTGACCCCGAAACCGGCATTCCCCTCATCCCGGCGGCCACTCTGGCCCTGACCGCCGATCTGCGAGGCCTGGACCGCCGTTTCATCCGCCCTCTGCTGGTCCCCGGATACGGAGTAACCCTCTCCCTGGGGATCGGACTGGCCATTCCCATTCTCGATGAAGATATGGCCAAAGCGGTGTCGGTACGCAATCACCAGATCAGCACGCGGATCGTCGATTATGCCGGTGGAAAAGAAATCGGCCGAATCGATTACGGTCGTCTCATCGAAAACCGCGTCACCTGGCAGGGCAATCCCATTCCGGCACGAACCCTTTCCGACCGTCGGGGAGCCAGTACTGTCTGCCGGGAACTCAAGGAATGGGTGATTTCCGGCCGGTTTCCACTCCACGAAGCGGTCCGCCCTCTGCCGGTCTGGGGGCATCTCAAAAAATTTGGATGGCAATGATTCCCCCTCGCCTGAATGAGACTCGTTTCCGCCGCTTTCCCATCCGTTTCCGACATACCGATGCCCAGCTCGGCGTCAACGGACTGGGCATAGAATATCAAGCACTTCGGATCCGTCTTATGTCCTGCCTGACCGACTGTTACCGGGAACTGGAACAGGAAGCCGCAGCCGACGAACAGTTCTATTCTTCCCTCACCCCCCGACCGGGTCCGGGAGGCACCCCCATCGGCTCTGTTTTGAAAAAAGCAACCGCCTCATTCGGTCTCGGTCCCATGGCCGCCGTGGCCGGAGCCGTGGCCGGGAGGATCGTTCAACATCTGGCGGATTCATGCACCGAACTCTACTTCGAAAACGGCGGCGACATCGCCGCAATCAACCGGGAAGCATTGAAAGTGCTGGTCTTTCCCGGAGGTCCGCCATTCAGTCGACCACTGTACCTCAATCTGCCGCCGGGAGCCTGGGGCATTGCCTCCTCTTCCGGAGTATTCGGTCACTCCTTCAGCCGCGGACAGGCCCAGATGGTGACCATCGTCGCCTCCGGAGCCCCTTTGGCCGATGCCGCAGCCACCGCCGTGGCCAACCGGGTCCGACCGGGTTGCGACCCTCAGAAACTGGTGGAGGAAGCAATCCCCGGAGTTTCGGCCATCCTGATCATTTGGCAGGACACTCTTTTTTACCGGGGCGACTTTCTGCTGGATTTCAGGTAAACCGGACGCCCATCGGCCCCGGTTACTGCGATTCAGTCTTTCTGATGGTGATGTCTCCGTAGCTGGTGACCACCCGAAGCTTCACCGCTCCCGGAATTTCCCGACTCAGCCTGTGCAAGCCCCGTTCCCTGGTTTCGCTGAACGATGCATCGGAAGCATAGACGATTTCCCCCATTTTGGCGGCGACATCCGCAGAATAGGTCAGGGACTCGGGAAGATTCAGGATGACATCACTGTGAACTCCATCGATATCGAGCCCGATCCCGATTTCCTTCAGGCCGAGCAACAGGTCGCTCTGATGCAGCTCGATGCGGGCGGATTGAAATGAGATCTGCGAGAATTCGGCGTCTCGATAACTGCAGCGGGCAAACAGTGTCCCGACATTGACATTTTTCAGCGTCATCCGGGAACGCTTGCTCTCCAGAGAAACATCGCCGGTGACATTGATCAGTTCGATATCTTCAAATTCATCCTGGATACTGGTGGTCCCGGAAACCGTATCCAACCCGATCTGATCGCTGCTGCCGAGAATGCGTACATTGGCCGCATTGTCTATGCTGATGCGGTTCAAGAGCGCCTTGCTGATCACTACACGTTCCCGGATACCCGACAAGTTCACCTGGCATCTCCGGGGCACCAGCTCCAGTCGATCGGCGTTCTGAATGGTTATCTCGCAACCCCGGGCACCGATGCGTTGTTCCCCGGACACGTTGACCAGCTCCAGTTTGCAGTTTTCCGCTTCCAGATCCAGATTCCCGGTCCACTCGCTGATGTCCAAGCTCCCGAAGGCATGCCTGAGCTTCAGGTCGGCGGACACATGGGCCATTTCAACATCTCCATGTCGGGTCCTGGCATCGATGAAAACCCCGTCCGGCACCCAAAGGGTGTGGTCCAGCCGAAACCTTCCAACCGACTCCACTCCTGCTTCGGTTGCAGAAATCCGCAGCCCGCCGTCCGGTTCAGGGTCCCGGTTGATCTTGAGCCGGTTCTGCAGCTCTCCGGCCGTCTTCTCACTGGGATGAAAGACGATCAGCGTCGATTGAAGGGTAACGGCTTCACCCTCTGCCGGAAGTACGGTCAGCGAGCCGGCCGGATTATCGATTACGATCCGCCGAATGCCGGAATAATCCTCCGGGGGGAAAGAGAAGGAATGAGGTGAATCCACATGCTCGTAGAAGGATCGACCGCTGTCTTCCTTCCTGTCGATGATCTCCTCTCCGCCGCGGAACAGTTTGACGATGCCCACAAGCAGAAGGACAACAACGATCAGCAGGATATCTTTCTGCTTCATTGATTGGTTTCGTCCTGCCGGGGAGGCTCACTGTCGTTCTTTTTCAGAAGATGTGGCCAGAGATTCTTGATCCCGACAGCAATCAGGATCAGAGGCCAGTACGTGAGAAACAGTTCCCCCACATCGATGTCCATCCCCATATTGTTCATCAGGAAGACTGCACCGAGTATCAGGAACAAGACGCCCCAGAAAAGATTACCCTGTTGTTGTTTTTTCATGTCACTACTCCTAGTGTTTTCGTCCGGCGACCATTTTCAGTCCCAAAAGAATCATGGCCAGAGGCCAGAGATCGATGATATCCCTCACGCGCAGATCGATAATATCCAGGTTGCTCAGCTGCAGGAGAGCACCGACGGCGATCAACGCCAGGGCCGCCCACTTGGAAGGCAGATCCGTCACCGGTTCCACAGACTGCCTGACAGAGGGTGCCTGCTTGGCATCCTGGTAGGCATCGTATATCTGAAAGAAATAGAAGGCCGACATCAGCAGGGCAATGGCCACATGATGTTCCGCCCGATCGGCATGAACCTGAGCGACGATCAGCGCCGCCATCAGAGCCATGTAGCTGAGTGCTTTCAACGGATTCCTCAGATAGAAATGCCCCGTACCGATGACGAATGCCGACAGAAGTGCCGCCAGCAAAGGATTTTTCTTGTTTATATCTTCAGCCATTGCTCGTTCTCTCCTCATAGGTCCGTTCGGTTTTCGGAACCGTTTTCTCGTTGTAGGAAACCGGTGGGGCACTCAGTTCCCCGCCTTTTCTGAACCGGGAAAAAAGGGCCTCGGTTTCGACGGCGATCCGTTCAATCCCCGATACCAGCCCATGAAGGGTGCGATTGGCCTGAGGGTAAATGTTGGTGAAATAGAACAGGTTGAAAAAGAGGATGATGGTGGCGATCATGGCGGCCACCCATTTCATGTACAGAACCGGTTCAGGCTCCTCGCTGTACGCTTCGGGGATGTAGTAGAGACGGTTGCGCAGGAAGAACGGAACTTCTTCCTGGAGCTGTCCGCTGCTGGACAGTATGGTGTTCAGGTCGTCATGGAGCAGGCGGCAGTTTTCACAACTGCTCATGTGATCGCTCATTTCACGGGCAAACCCCGTGGACACCGTACCTTCGATGTAATCGGACAGCAGTTCTTCAAATCTACTGCATTCCATGGGTTCCCCCTTGCTGTCGATATAGTTGCGCCAGGCGGATACGTGCCCGGTTTATCCTGGATTTCACCGTCCCGATGGGCAGATCGAGTTCTTCAGAGATCTCCTGATAGGATTTGTCCTGAATATCCCTCATGATCAGCAGCAGACGCAAATCCGGGTTGATCCGGTTGATCAGACTGCGCAGAAAAACCGCTTCGTTGCTCTGCGTGGAAGCCTCTTCCGGAGTCGAACCGTCGACAGCCATATTCTCCTCCAGCTCACTCTGGTTGCGACTGCGCTTGTTCTTGCGCCAGTAGTCGATACAGGTATTTCGGGCCAGTTTCATCAGCCAAGAGCTGAAATTGTATTCGTCCCGGTACTTGTCCATCTGGGTGTATACCTTCAGAAAAATATCCTGAGTGATATCCGCCGCTTCATCACCGGAGCCGCTGAAGTTGAGGGCTATGTTGTAAACGCTTTTCGAATAACGATTAATCAGCATATTCCAAGCCTCTTGCTGTCCGGATTTAATCCGGGTTATCAGTTCGGTGATTTCCATTCTGTCTTGATTAACGTCCATGGGAACCCAAATGTTCCTTACTATATGAGAAGTACATATTATTTAAAAAAAAATCAATCGCCTCAGGTACGGATTTTCACAATCATCACCAACGAAACCGCAGTGAACAACAGGTAGGGCAGCGCCCCGGCCAGGAGCGGTGGTAAAAGTCCGTTGTTTCCGAATGAATTGAGCAAGGCCATCATGCCCATGAAGACCATGGATATGGCCACCGCTGCCCCGATGCCGTGCATCGATCCTTTCCGGCCCATCAAAAAAGCGAATGGAATGGCGATCAGCACCATGACCAATGACGAAAAGGGGTAGAGCATTTTCTGGTATATCTTGGCCCGATACCGGGTGGAATCGCTTTGGTTGGCCTCCAGGTACGCCACGTATTCCCGGAGCTGGGTGACGTTCATGTGATCGGTGGAGATGGAGGATGTCTTGATTTTCCTGAAAAAACGATCCCCGCCCGGAACGGACAGCTCCAGTTGCC
Source organism: uncultured Clostridia bacterium (assembly GCA_964391685.1). GTDB lineage: Bacteria > Acidobacteriota > Aminicenantia > UBA2199 > UBA2199 > CAYMND01. The sequence goes on from CAYMND010000005.1 coordinate 6,970, forward strand.
GAAAACTGTGGGTCCGGATCGGAGCGGACGACTGGAAACGACGTTCGGTTCCCTTGCGAAGAACCAGGGTGAATTCGTCCTTCCATACAGCCGACTCCGCCGACAGCCTTCTCTTGACGGCGAAGCCCTCTTCCAGCTCGATCATATTGAACCGCTTGAAACACTGTTCCTTCTCACTAAATTCCTGGTAGAAGAAAACATGCCGGCTGTCATCCATTACCCAGTAGCGCTGCATATCCTCGTGGGACGCTGCGTTCCTGCCCTTGCCATGGATCACGTCCAATATCTCCTGGGCCTTTTCGCTGGAACGGGGGATCACCCCTTCCTGTAGAGCAAAGAAAAGAAGACTGACGATCAGCCCGAAGATCAGGGCCGGCAGCAGGACCCGGTGCACGCTGATGCCGCTGACCTGAATGGTGACGATCTCGTTCTGTTTGCTCATCAGGGAAAAACAGAGCAGAACCGCGGTCAGTACGGCGATGGGCAACGTGATGCTGATGATTTCCGGAGTGTTGTGATAGATGTATTGAAGGACCAGGGAAAACGGCAGGTTGTTGTTGAAGATATTGTCGATCAGCTCCAGTATCTTGGAGAGGTACATCACCGCCATCAGGGAGAGAAAAATCAGCATAAAGGTGAAAATCAGCCGTCTCATCACGTAGGCGTCCAATATCTTGATCATTCGCAGCCGCAGACGGGCCGGGTAGTAACGGACCAGGATCAGGGTCCGGAAGGACGGTTTGGGTATTCTCTTCCACAGCGACCGAACCCGGTTCCCGAACCGGCGCAACGAATCGAACCGGAGGGAGGCCCCTCGGCTGGTGACCCGAAAGGCCAGAAACCCTACGGCCAAAAGGAAGATATTTGCGCCCCATATGCCGACAAAAGGCGAGATGGTCCGGCTGACGGCCAGATTCCTACCCAGGGTGATCAATGCATAGTAGACAAAGATCAGGGCCAGAGAGAGAACGAAACCGCTGGTTCGGCCGCCCCTCTTGGTGCTGATTCCCAGGGATACTCCAAGAAAACCCAAAGCCAGAGCGGCGAAAGGAAAAGCGAACCGGTTGTGGAATTCGATGGCCATCCGGGGATTGTCCCTCTCCTGACTTTCCTTGTGCATCAGTTCCCACAGTTTGTGCACCGGCATATCCGGGTACATGCGTTTCGTTTCAGCATTGTAGTGTTCCGCCACATCCTCGATCAAAACTTCACAGCGGGTCAGTTCATAACTCTCTTCCGGATCGATGCGTTTGAACCGGTGCATCTTCACCTTGTACAGGGTCATGTACCCCGAACGCCGGTTCTCCGATGTGTAGGTGAATTTTCCCCTGTCGGCCAGGATGACCAGATCGTATTGGGGCTGCTTGTAGGAATAGAGCAGTACGTTACGCCATTCTTTCGTCTTGGCGTCCACATCCTCAAAAAAGAGAACGTAATCCTTCAGCTCGGTGTAAAAGGTCCGCGGCTTGATCTGGTTGATGGCTTTGGAAAGAAAAACCTGATTCTGCAACCGGCGGAACTGGAACTGGGTTTCGGGTGCCAAAAACATGCTGAGCAGGGTGGAGATGATCCAGGTCAGCACCGAGAACACCAGCACCGGCTTGTAGAGACGGTGGTGATGGACTCCCAGGGTTCTCAGCGCCAGCACTTCTGAATCACTGCTCATCCTGCTGAGCCCGGCCAGAATACCCATCAGGGTGGCCATGGGTACAGTGAGCGACAGGATGGTCGGCATGATGAACAGCAGCATTCGCACCACCGTCACGGGAGGCGCCCCCTTGGAGATCAGCAGTTCGGAAAGCATGAAAAATACGTTGACCAGCATGGTGAAGCTGTAGACGGTCAATCCGACGTTGAACGGAGTTGAAATTTCCTGTAATACGTATTTATCGAATCTGTTGAGCAGCACCTTTCACCTTTCGACTGATTTCAGCATCGATTCACGCAACCTGCCGTCCGCCCTGTATGCCCGGGCAAACAGGCTTATTATAGGATAGTCCGACGAAAAAGCAAGCTTGTTGCGGCTCCGAAGTATGGCGCAGAGTTTGCTTTTTCCATTTGAATTCCTTATAATAGGCAACTACAAGCAATGAGGAAACAGTATGGCAGCCGATTTATTGGACAGCATCAAGCAACTGAGCCGCGAACGCGGCATTTCTCCCGAAATTTTCTACGCCGCCATACGGGAAGCTCTGCTCACCGTAGCAAGCAAATATTTTAATTCCAATTCGGACATCCAGGTTGAAATCGACGAAGAAAGAGGCAAGATCGACGTCTTCATCAGCAAACTGGTGGTAAAGGACGTTCGTGATCCCGACCGGGAAATCTCCTGGAAAGAGGCACTCAAGTACGACAGCAAAGCCCAGGAAGGTGAGGAGATCAAGATCCACCTGCCGGGGGAAACTCTGGGCCGCATCGCCGCCCAAGCCGCCAAGCAGATCATCATGAACAAGGTCCAGCGGGCGGAGCAGAAGATGATATACGATCAATATCTCCCTTTGAGGGGGACGCTGCAGACCGGCGAAGTTCGTCGCATCGAAAACCAGAACGTGATCATCGCTCTCGAAATGGGTGAAGCCGTACTGCCCATCAAGGAACTTTCCCCGAAAGACCAGTTCAGGAGAGGCGATGTCATCCGTTTCTTCATCAAACGGGTCTTTCCGGAGGGGAAGGGGCCATTGATTCTGGGTACCCGTTACATGAACGATTTCGTCCTGGAACTGATCAAGAAGGAAGTACCGGAAGTAGCCGACGGCATCGTCAAAATCGCAGCCATTGCACGCGAGCCCGGAGTGAAGACCAAAGTGGCGGTTTATTCCACTGAAAAAATGGTGGATCCGGTGGGCGCCATCGTCGGCATGAACGGAAACCGGGTATTGTCAATCACCAAAGAGCTTCGCGGTGAACGAATCGACGTCATCGCCTGGAGCCAGTCACCGGAACGATTTATCGCCTCGGCCCTGACCCCTGCGGAAGTCGTTAAAGTGGCCATACTGGATGAAGAGAACCACAAGGCGGAAGTGACCGTAACCGAGGAATCCCTTTCCGCAGCCATCGGAAAGCAGGGCATCAACATCCGCCTCGCTTCCAAACTGACTCAATGGAACATCCAGTTGACCAACCGTTTGGCTCCCCGTGACGACCGCCCCCAGAAAAAGCTCTGATTCCCTAAGGAGATCACTATATGCAGAACATCAAACTCCACGAAGCGACGAAGCAATTCGGCATCAACAACAAGTTGGCCATGTTTTTCCTCGAACAGAACGGGGTACCGGTCAAGTCCCATTCATCGAGTATATCCATGGATCAGCTTGAGATGCTTCGTGAGTTTGCCCAGGACGCCGAGAGTGTCACCCGTTTGTCCGCCGAACTCAAAGATGCTTCCAAGAAAAAAGAGAAAGTTGCCGTTGAAAATGAGAAACTGGAAGCCATCGAAATTCCATTGATCGAGGAAGAGCCGGAGCCCCAGCCTGAAGCACCTGAACTCCCAGCGGTTTCTCCCGAACCGGCCCACGGTCCCATCCAGGAAGCCACGCTCCCATCTCCTCCGCCTCCGCAACCTCCGGAGCCCGAACCGCCCAAAGCCGAGCCCACGCCCCCCGCAGCCCCGGAAAAGACCGTCGAAAAAGAACCGATTCCCGAGAAGAAGAAACCGGAAGTATTGCGCATAGAAAAAGAGAAACCGGAAAAAGAGATATACCGGGATGGCAAAGAGATCGTCCGGCACAAGCCGGAACATGCAGCCAAACCGCCATCGCCGCCCTTGCGTCAGCGGGTACGGGTCGAAATCCCGGACGCGGAAACCACTGAAACAACGGAACATACGGCACCCCGTCCCCAGACACCACCCGGTGACGGACAGAGACGGGAAAGAATATTCCGCCGTCAACCCCAGCAAACCTCTCATGGCCAGATGCGAACCGGTCAACGGCAGGGCAGGGGGAAACGGGTCAAGGTGACCGTTCAACCCAAGATAATGGAGTTTGATTTGCCGGACAAAATTCAATTACCCGATTACGTGACCTTGAAGGAGATCGCCGACAAGCTCGATGTCAAGATGAAGTACGTGGAAGAGAAGCTGGCCCACGAAAAGCGGGACTATCCGGCCAACCAGGTACTCAAGAAAGCGGACATTCTGGATGTCTGCGAGCTGCTCGGTGTCGAAGTCGAGGTGCTCAGCTACGAGGACTACCTCTTCACCAACAACATCCGGGCCCAAAAGGCCGAGCTTAAGCCGCGGCCTCCGGTCATCACGGTGATGGGACACGTCGATCACGGCAAGACCACCCTGCTCGACACCCTGCGCAAGACCCGGGTCGCCGAACGGGAAGCCGGAGGCATCACCCAGTCCATCGGTGCGTACGAGCTGAAAAACGATAAAGGGCGCTTCATCTTCATAGACACTCCCGGCCATGAAGCCTTTACCAATCTGCGGGCACGGGGAGCAAAAGTCACCGATCTGGTCATACTGGTGGTGGCCGCCAATGACGGCGTACAGCCTCAAACCATCGAAGCCATCAATCACGCCCGCTCCGCTGATGTTCCCATTATCGTGGCCATCAACAAGATCGATCTTCCCGGAGCCGATCCGATGAAAGTCAAACAGGCCCTCACCAAACACGACATCGTTGTGGAAGAGTGGGGCGGTGATGTGGTTTCGGTGGAAATTTCCGCAAAACACAACCAGAATATCGATTCCCTGCTGGAAATGATTTCCCTGGTGGCTGAAATGCAGGAGCTCAAGAGCTACCAGAACATACCGGCCCGAGGAACCGTGGTTGAATCCCGGCTCGATCCGAAACTTGGGCCCCTGGGAACCGTCCTCATCCAGCACGGTCGCCTGAAACGTGGGGACCACTTCATCTGCGGCAACTCGGTGGGAAAAGTGAAATCGATTTTCGACGATCAGGGCAAAACACTGAATGAAGGTCTGAGTCCGCAACCGGTGGAGATCATGGGATTCGACGCCGTTCCCCAATCCGGTGACCGCTTTCAGGTGGTCGATGATCCGGAACGAGCCAAAAAGGTAATCGGACTTCGAATTCTGTGGGACAAGGAACAACGCGATGAAGTCGTCGACGCCGACAAGAAGTTGAGCCTGCAGAACCTTTTCGAAAAGCTGGAAGGCGGCGGAAGCGAAGTCAAGGAGATTCCGATCCTGATCAAGGCCGACAACTTCGGATCCAGCGAGGTCTTGGAAGAGATTCTGCACAAGCAGGAGCAGGAAAAAATAAAGATCAACATCATTCAAAAAGGAATCGGCAACATCTCCGAAAGTGACGTACTTCTGGCCTCCACAGCCAAAGCCATGATCATCGGGTTCAACGTCAAGGCCCCCCAGAAAACACTGGTCATGGCGAAGCGCGAAGCCATCGAAATCCGCCTGTACAATGTCATATACCACCTCATCGAGGATATCCAGAAAGCCATCAAGGGTCAGATCGAACCGGAATACATGGAGACATTGATCGGAAAGGTGGAAGTGCTCAATCTGTTCAAGATTTCCAAGATCGGTATCGTCGCCGGATGCCGCGTCAAGGAAGGCAAGATCACCAACAAATCCCGCGTCAAGGTGCTTCGGAACAATGAGCTGGCTTTCGAAGGCTCTCTGGAAACCCTCAAACGCGTCAAGGACGAAGTCTCCGAGGTAAAAGCCGGAACCGAATGCGGCATCAAGATCAAGAACTACAATGCCATCGAGGTCGGTGACCTGATCGAGGCTTACGAGCTGACTCTGGTCACATGACCATCGGCCTGATGGTGATGACCATGATCATCGAAGGCGCTACGGGTCTCAAGGATAAACGAATGGTCCTGAACAGCATCAGAGACCGGGTCCGTAACCGCTTCAATGTATCCCTCATCGAAAGCGGCCATCAAAATCATCGGCAGCAGGCAGAAATTTCCATCGCCTTGCTGGCTTCTTCCCGTCGACTGGCCGAGCAGCAACTGGACCAGATCGAACGATTCATCATCGAGTATTTTCCGGGCCGGCATGTCTGCGCCCAACGCGATTATTTCGACAGTCTGGAAAAATGATTTCCTACAACCCCCTCGATGAACTTTCCGAATCCGGAAAGAAAAGCCTGAAAGACATCTGTTCGGCGCTGAAACAAGCCGAGAAGATCGCCATCAGCGCCCATATCCGCCCGGACGGAGATGCCATCGGCAGCGGTCTGGCCTTGATGGAAATGCTGCGCCAACTGGGCAAGGAAGTCCATTTCTGCAACGCCGATCAGGCGCCTTTCCCTCTCACCCGCCTTCCTTATTACGAATCGGTCGAGCATCGCCAGGTCTTCCCGGAACAGTTCGATCTGCTCATTCTCCTGGAGGGAGCGAGCACCTGCCGCTGCGGCCAGGAAAGCCTGGATCGCTATTTCACCATCAACATAGATCATCATGCCACCAGTTCGCAGAACGCCACGCTGAACTGGGTTGACCCCCAGGCCGCGGCGGTGGCCGAACTGATCTACATGCTTGGGAAATGCCTTTCCATCCGTTTCACCTCCAGTATGGGCTTCAATCTCTACGCCGCTGTCATATCGGATACCGGCTGTTTCAAGTACTCCAACACCACATTCCGTACTCTGTTCATCGCAGCAGACATGGTGAAGAGCTGCGGATTCGATCCGACTGCAGTCTCCGATTTGATATTCAATTCCAACCCGCTGGAGAAGATCAAGATGCTGCAGCAGGTTCTGACCACCCTGGAGATTCATCTGGATGGTCAGGTGGCCACGATCTTCTACAGAAAATCCTTCATGGAAAAACTGCAGCTCAAGGATGTGGATACGGAGGATGTGGTGGCCATCGTCCGGTCCATCTACGGCGTCAACATGACCATCTTCTTCAAGGAGATGGAAACCGATCAATTCAGGGTTTCCATCCGCTCCAGGGGACAAGCCAACGCCCAGTTCGTCGCATCCCGCTTCGAAGGCGGAGGTCACCAGCATGCCGCCGGATTCAACTTCACCGGCTCCATTGAACAGGGTATCGCCAGCGTCCTGGACGTGATTGCAAGCCATTTGGAAAAATGAGAGACGGACTGCTCATCATCGACAAGCCCCAGGGGCTGACTTCACACGATGTGGTCAATCGGGTCCGCCGCCTTCTGGGGATCAAGCGCGTGGGGCATTTCGGCACTCTGGATCCCATGGCCACCGGTGTACTGCTCCTGGCCGTCGGCAAAGCCACCCGCCTTTTCGATTATTATCGCGACCGGATGAAAATCTATGAAGGGACGGCCCAGCTGGGATGGAGCACCGACAGTTACGATGCCACGGGTCAAATGATCGGTGAAAAATGCGAAGTCGATCTCCACAGACTCGACCTGAAAGAAGTGATCGGGCGATTCATCGGACGGCTCGACCAGTCTCCTCCGGTTTTTTCGGCAAAAAAACTGGCGGGAAAGCCTCTCTATCACTATGCCCGCAAGAACATACCGGTGGATGTCAAGAGTTGCGAGGTGACCATTTACGATCTGCAGTGGCGCATCGAGACCCAAGACTGTTTCTGGTTTCGGGCCAGCACCTCTTCAGGCACCTATATCCGATCTCTGATTCATGACATCGGACAGGATCTGGGCTGCGGCGGGCACCTGGCGTCACTGCGACGCATCGCCGTGGGAGAATTCACCCTGGACCGGGCCGGCAAACTGGACGAACTTGCAAACTCCGGTATTGAAGATTCTCAGGAGGAGGTTTGGGAACCCATCGAGCGCCTGCTTCCGGAATGGACCAAACTGATCGTATCCGAAACCGGTGCCCGTCTGGCCCGCAACGGAAATTCCATCCCCCTTTCTGCGGTCGACCAACTCAGCCCCGGCAGTAAAGCGGATCAGTTCCGCATCTTCGACCATTACGGAACGTTAATCGGTCTGGGGAGCAAGGATCTGCAAAGCAAAGGGATCAAACCGTTCCTGGTGCTGGCCTGAGCCCCAGCATCACAGATCCATACCCTCACTTCACAGAGGTTGGTCACCAGGCCCATTCAAAGAGGAAAACAGGATGGAGCCCCTTGTTCATAGAAGCGACATCAAGGTGGAACGGCAAGTCGGGTGACTCATTGAGAACGAGTATCTGCAGCGGAACGACGAAAAAGAATGAACAGGACGAGAGCCGGCAGAACAACCAGCAGGAGAAATGGGGCGGCATACAAAAGAATGGTCATCTATACTCCGAATCTTTGTACAAAGAGAGCATTTTTCTGAGGACAGCCTTTCCCGGTTATTGGTTACAGGACGCCAAAAAGGAGAGGAGCGAAGGCGGTCGCCAGAAAGAGTATTACCCAATATACGGCCGCTGATCGTCTGAACCGGAGTTCTCCCGGATCGGTTTGTCGTTTTTCCAGGAGAAATGTTTGCCACCCTTTCGATTCACCCGTCCGGCAAAACATGGTTTCAAGGATCTGGATATATTCCGCCATTAATTGAATATTCTTCAGCTGGGTATAGGCGCGTATACCTCCAATGCAGGTGAACAGGAATGGAATCCACCACGAAATCAGAGGAAGCTGGATGTCTGGATGGGTTAACAACCAGACCCATACGCCGCTGGTAATTACCAGCGCATAGCGCTCAAGTCGCCGCCCCTCCTCGACAGAGGAGACGATTTCCTGCCGCAAAGAGTCAAATTCTTTTAAGTGAAAGTCAACCGAGCGCTCCATATACTTTTCTTGTTCCGCCATATTTCCTCTCCTGTTGCACAATTTTCCCATTTGGCTATACGTCAGTCATCCCCCACCGGTTTTCCGGCCCGATGCAACGGGCATTTCGGTTACCTGCTATTTCTCGACTGCCTTTTTCAGAGCCGCAAACGCATTGACTGCATGAGGCGCCTGTTGGCCTTCAAAAGAAAAAGGAAAAGATGTTTCTCGCAATATCCTTCTGCATTCTTCCAATGAGAGTCCGGGTTGCAGTGATTTCATCATGGCGATGATTCCGCCTAAAACAGGAGATGTGGACGAGACAGATAAAAATGGCGGGCTCCACCAGGTTTTTTCTTTATTTTTCAGCTTCCGGTATTCCGGAATGGGAATGATGGAATAATCGTAATGATAGATATTGACATCCGCTTCCCGTCCATCGTCTTCACCGGACCAAAGGCCGGTCGGCATGATGTTGCCCGGATGCCCGGTATGGATGAAGACCGTGATGATACCCGCCTTGTGGGCACGATCCAGGGCCGCATCGAGTATGGGTTTATACTCCGCCTGTATCGATGAATGGGAGTAGGTCAAAATATCCATTTTATGTGAAATCGCCCAGTCTACCGCTTTGGATATCCTCTCCGCGTGGGTTTCCCGTTTTTGGAACGGGAAGGTATTCAGGGCGTAGATTTCGACATCCGGAGCGACCTCATGGAGGGTGTTGGCCATCCAATACCCGTGCCACTCTCGATCGGTCAGAAATTCTTCACACCCTTCGACAAAGTTCTCGCCTCCCGCATACAATTCGGGATGATGTTTCATTCCGAAGCTATGATCGAGGATTCCGACTTTTACCCCTTTCCCCTTCGACAAGGTCTGCGCCTCATGGAGATGATGGAGAGAAAAGAAGGTCAATCTGCTGTTGGCATCCGAAAAAACCATAATGGTGCTGGGATCATCCGAATATACCGTATTGGCAATCAAAACAACGGCAAGTAAGGTCAGAAATTTTTTTATCATTTTTCTCCTTTTTTGAAACGGAGATGCTTCTGGTTTTCAAGACCATCTCGGCCCCGGTTCGACTTTTCGATAAGGACTCCTGAATCTTCCGCCCTTCACCTTTTCCAGTTTCTTAAAATGTTGAATTGTTGGCCACCCGTCCCCGACGAGTCTCATAGGAACAACAACAAGCTGACTGCCATGACCAGCATTCCGGCAATCAAGCCGCCGATGGCCAAATGATGTTCACCATATTCTTCAGCTGTCGGCAACAGCTCGTCAAGAGAAATGTACACCATGATCCCCGCGACTCCCGCGAATACAAATCCAAAAGTCAGGTCGTTAAAGAATTGTTTCAGCAGGAAAAACCCGATCAAGGCCCCGATCGGTTCGGCAAGGCCCGAGAGAAATGACAAAACGAAGGCCTTTTTCCGACTTTGAGTCGCAAAGTAAATGGGTGCTGAAACCGCAAGTCCTTCGGGAATATTGTGAATTGCGATGGCGACGGCAATGCTGATTCCGAGTGCCGGGTCCGACAACCCGCTCATGAATGTGGCCAGGCCTTCCGGAAAGTTATGAATTCCGATGGCCAAAGCGGAAAAAAGTCCCATTCTCAACAGCCTGGCCTTGTCTTTTTCGGAGGACTGTTCAATCGCCTTTTCGGTATTCATTTCGTGTGGATTCTCGTACGCTGGAACCAGCTTGTCGATCAATGCGATGACGAAAATACCGCAGAAAAAGGCGATAACCGTCCAAACATAACCGTATTTATCTCCCAGAGTCAAGGAAAGGGAGTCTTTTGCCTTGACGAAAATTTCGATCATCGAAACATACAGCATCACCCCAGCGGAAAACCCCAGTGAGATGGTCAGTATTTTCGGATTGAATTTTTTGGACAGTAAACCGATTAAACTGCCGATTCCGGTAGACAAACCGGCAAACAAGGTGAGCGAGAATGCAAACAACAGATTTCCTTCCATGATTTACACCTATTTTACATGATTGCATACATGGTCACGAAACGATGAAAATTCGCAATCGTTTTTGTGAACCGCCTCAACAATTATTCTTGTCTTAAAAATCGGATGATATCCTTTTCAAATTTTAATGGTTTTGTAGTTGGAGCGTATCGTTTAATGATTTTCCCATCTGAAGAAATCAAAAATTTCGTGAAATTCCATTTGATTTTTTTCCCAAAAATACTCTTTTTGGCCTTATTTTTCAAGTAGATAAAAACCGGATGTGTGTTCTCCCCGTTCACAAAAATCTTTTCGCTGAGTGTGAACGTCACTCCAAAGTTGATTCTACAGGTTTCGTTCATGGTTTCATTGGTTTCCGGTTCCTGATTGGCAAACTGATTGCTCGGAAAGCCGATAATTTCAAATCCCTGCTCTTTATATTTCTGGTATATTCGCTCAAGTTCTTCAAACTGCGGTGCAAGGCCACATTTCGTCGCCGTGTTGACAATCAACAGCACTTTCCCTTTGAATTGCTTCATTTCTATTTTGTTTCCCCGGGAATCATCAAACTCCAAATCATAAATCGTCATACCCGTTTCTCCTTTTCCCATCCCCGCCGTGAATACGCAGACTTCGGATGGCAAGTACGGATCCGGTCTCGAACGGCCTAAACCTTTCGTCCAACGGAACCGTCTCCTTTCTGCACGTAGGGGGTTTGATTCATCAAACCCGTATATCCGAATCGTTTGACACCATGTCCCAAACCTTGTCTGGCACCTTGATCATCACCATCACTACTCCTCCATACCGTATCCGATTTAAATGTTACAGAACGCTGAAAAAATCAACCTCCGCATAGTGAGTTGAGATAAAAGTACAAAGAACCCTGAAGTGCTCCAAAGAGTTTTTCTTCAAACAAACAGACAAGTTGCAAAGAAGCAGTACACCGCCCCTTATGGTTCTCCTCGCAACGGTTCCGACCTTTGACTTTCGACTTGATAAAAATTGTCAAATTGTTAGCCACCGTCCCCCACGGATTGTTCATTTCAAATCGAGGCGCATGAGGAGCCGGTGCTTCGCTCTATCGGGCGGAATCCCGATGGATTCGGCCTGCTCCTCGAGTATTTCGATGAATTCGGAGTACTGGCTTTTGTCCTGCAGATCCGGGTGAGGACGCCGGTAGACTATGCGGAACCCCAGTTTCTTCCAGAATGTTTGCCCGGCGCTGCCCGTAATCTCATAGATAATCGGGAGATCCTCAAATGAATAGACCTCTATTCGTTCCCAGCCGTTTTCCTCTGCCCACCGGATCAAGGTTTTGACCATCCCGGTTCCGATACCTCTCCGCCGGTAGGGATTCTCTTGCTGCCGGGGGCTTCCGATCATCATGCAGTGAACGGCAAGCGTCCTGTCTTGTATACTTGATAATGGCGGAAAATCGCTGTCTGCGAAATCATCCCTGGGACCCTCGGCATAATCCTGCTGCAGGCACAAGCCTCCGGCTTCTTCCAGTTGACAAATCGCTTTTGGATAGAAACGAAGCAGCCCGACAATTTTTCCTCCTTCGCGGGCCATGATCGTGCATGCCCCGTAGGTCCTGGTGAGCTTCTCAAGGAGCCGGATGTTTCGTTTCCGGTAGCGATCAAACGGTATGTCATCGGTAGAAGAGAAGAAGCGATCGATGTTTCCCCGTGAGAGCAGCCCCGTATGCAGGCAGCGCCACACGATAAACTCTTCGCTCATCGGTTCTATGATCAACTTGTCTATCATCTGTTTATTCCCCCTGGTCGACCTTCCCGACCCGGCGCAGCCGAAGACGAAACCGGTTCCCGACCTTAGACTTTTGACCTTTGACTTTCGACTTGATAAAAATTGTTAAATTGTTGCCCACCGTCCCCCACGAGTTTTCTTGCAGGCTGCCGCCCTGCGGTGCGTGGAAGTCATGGAAAAAATCACCGCCTCACCCCGTCGACGGGAAAAATATCTCCGATCATCAACACATCAGCTACAATCTACCCTGGTTGGAAGCAACGATTCGGGGGATCAGTAATAGATGACGACGCGGAAGGATCCGGAATTGTCGCTGAAATCGAAATCGTTGATGCCGACATACAACTTGCCCTCACGGCTGATGCGCATGGGCGCCCGGTTGTTGCCCACGTAAAACGGTGAACCGTCTTCGCCGACCCGGGCGATCAGCGCGCCGGTGGGCTGAGTGGGCATGGTCTTCATCTTGTTCCAGACCAGATTGAGCTCACCGTCCTGAAAAACGGTCGTCTTGCTGTCGATATTGATCGATCCGCTGCAGGAGAACATGATGTCCTGTCCGTTCCGGATGACCAGGCCGGTGTCGATCCACCGCTCGGCGGCATCCAGATCCACCGTCTTGGACCGTTTGTTGCGTCGGATCTTCTGATATTTCTGTTCCACTTCGAAGGCCGACTGAATCTTCTGCGGCGCTTCGGAGGAGAATTCGATCTTCCAGACCTTACTGATGGGGATCCTCAAGGTATGGGCTTCCGCCTGTCCCAGTTTGTAGACGTTGAAGAAAATCGTCTCGTAGCGCAGGTCGACCATCTTGCCCACGTACTGAGTTCCATCGGTTGTATACAGAATATGATGATCGGACAAAGGCAATCCGAAGGCCGAGGACGAAAACACCAGAAAAATCACAAAATAACGCAAGCGGTCAAACATCAGCAAACTCCCAGTATTCTCCTTTATAAACGATCCGGGTACGGTTTTCAATACGAATCCGCTGCTTCCCGAAAACTTTTATTTCCTCCCCACCCGGCGTCACGAACCGCATCGACGACAATTCCGGATTCCTGGCCCGAAGGACCGCATAGGCACCAGCACTGCCGGTGGATGACGCTTCCGTACGCCCCACTCCTCTTTCGTAAAAAAAGGCATGGGCCACCCCGTCCCCCCTATCGTCCACCACAGACACATTGGTCCGGAACGGGAACATCGGCCGATCATGCAGTTCCTCGGCCAGCATCAGCAGATCTTCCACCGATTGTCCTCTCGATTTGAGCAGCACAATCTGGGGATTGCCGACCGTCACCGGAAAGAAACGGATATCTCTGTATGAAAACCCATCGACTATCGGATAGGAGGGAGTATCCGCCAGGAAAGGAAACAATCGGATACATTGGAAATCCGGGACCCCCAGGTCGATTTCCATACGGAACAGGCCGTCAGACCGGTCCAGGATCCGGTGGCTGAACCGTCCGGCTTTCGTCTCCAATTCAACTTCAGCGGATGCCAGTTCCAGATGGGCCAGCAGAGCGGTCAGCCCGGCCATTCCGTTCCCGGAAAGTTCGGCTTCCAGACCATCCTGGTTGAAAATCCGGAAAGAAACCGGGTTGACGGAGCGGTCATACAGGACCACTCCGTCAGCCCCGGCACCCTGATGCCGGCGGCACCAGTCACGGATCCGCTGCGGTGTCGGCGGAGTCTTCAGCTCCGCCGCATCGATCTGTAAAAAATCGTTGCCACCGCTGCAGCTTTTATAAAAAACCATCATTCCTCTGGAATGATGAAGGGAATGGTCTGCTCGACACCTTGCCGGTTGACGTAGAGGAAAACCCCTTTTCCCGGAGTCAATTCGCTCATCAGCTGTCGAAAATGTCTGACCGACTTGATGGTCGTCCGGTTGATGGCAACGATGACATCGTTGGGCTGCAAGCCCTGCTGATAAGCGGCTCCTCCCCGTACGACACTTTCGACGATCACGCCTTCGTCGGTTTTCAGCCGGCGTCGGGTGGCTTCGGCGGCGCTGTTGTCGACCAGCACCATGCCCAGATCGATGGTACCGCCGTTGTCACCTTCGGTCATGATGGTTTCGGATTCCGGCGCCTCACCGACCGTCACATTGAAGGTCATGGGTTTGTTGTCCCTCAGAACGCCCACGGTCAGTTTGTCCCCGGGTTTCAAGTCAGCCACCTTGATACTCAGCAGCCGCGATTCTTTAATCGTCTCGCCGTTCAGAGAAGTGATCAGATCGAGTTTCTTCAGGCCGGCCTTCTCGGCTGGCGAACCCTTTTCGACAGATCGGATCAGGATACCCGGCTGAGGAAAATCGAACTTCTTGGCTCTTTCCT
>CAYMND010000006.1:0-21562 GCA_964391685.1 uncultured Clostridia bacterium
TCATACCCTGGTTAAAGTGACTCATCTGGAGAATGGCCGATCTGTTCTGGTTCGAATCAACGATCGGGGGCCGTTTGTCGAAGGGCGGGAAATTGATCTGTCTCGGGAAGCTGCCCGGAGACTGGAGATGATCGAAGAGGGAACCGCTCGGGTACGATTGGAGATTATCAGCATGTCGGATGAAGGGAGTAAGCAGTCGTTTCCGGAAACTTCTCCGGAACCGACAGTCGCATCCGGACCCGTTACGCCACCATCTGCGGCGCGCTTCCGGTTGCAGTTGGGAGCTTTTACTTCAGAGAAAAATGCCCGGCGTTTTTTAACCCGGGTGAGAGAGGATGTCCCATGGCTGGATGTCCGTATTGCCAGTGACGGTGTTTTTTATCGGGTGTTGAGTACGGTGTGTGTCGATGAAACAGAGGGAGAGGCGTACCGGAAGCGATTGCTGGAAGCCGGGTTGGAGTCACTGCTCCGGTCCTGTGAATAGGAACGCTGTTGACAAGCTTGCGGGCTTCAGGGTAGACTTTTCCCGGAGAACAAACATGATCAAGGTAAGTGAATATTTCGAAGGCAGAGTCAAGAGTCTGGGACAGGAACTGAAAGGGCAGAAGTTTACGGTGGGGATCATGGAGCCTGGTGAGTACACCTTTTCGACCGGCAATCCCGAACTGATGGAAGTGATTTATGGCACAATGGAAGCCCGGCTGCCGGATGGGTCGAGCCAAATCTACAGGAAAGGGGAAAGCTTCAACGTTCCCGGAAGCAGTCAGTTCGCGGTCAAGGTCAGCGATCCGGTCAGTTACATCTGCTATTACGATTAAGAAGTAGTCACTTGAAAGTATTGCTGTTGGTTCCACCCAAGGGGTATATGGCTCAGCGTTGGGAAGACGGATCGTCCATGCCGCCTCTGGGGCTTCTGTATCTGGCTGCGGTGTTGGAACAGCATCAGTATCCGGTCGAGGTTGTCCCCTGCGATGTGCTCGGGTATTCGATGAACGATGTACGCCGAATTGTCGCGGAAAAACGACCGGATGTTGTGGGCTGCACCACCACCACTGAAAACCGTTTCGATTCTTTTGATCTGATCAAGACGGTGAAAGCGGTGGATCCGACTATTGTCACCGTGCTGGGCGGTCCGCATATCTCCATGGCCCGGGAAGATACCGTACAACACTTGGCTGAACTCGATTTTGCGGTCATCGGGGAGGGTGAATTCACCCTGCTGGAGCTGGTCGGGGCGCTGGATCGTGGCGAGGACCCCTCGCAGGTTCCGGGGTTGGTGATGCGTCGAGACGGGCGGGTTTTTTTCACCGGAGAACGAGCGCCCATCTCAGATCTCGATGTGCTGCCCATGCCGGCCCGACACCTGATCCCCATGGACAGGTACCATTTTTACGTCACCACCCGGGACGGTCGTCGGCGCAAGGCGCAGAACATCATGACTTCGAGGGGCTGCCCGTTCAACTGCTATTTCTGTGCCACACCGGTCAACTGGGGCCGTCGCATGCGAGGATTTTCGGTAAAAAGGGTCATTGAGGAGATTGAGCATCTGATCCATCAGTACGGAGCGGAGTTCATCTGGTTCTACGACGACACCCTCAATTATCAGTCTGCGAGGCTCCATGAACTGCTGGACCAGATCATCGCAAAAAACTGGGGCATCAAGTTCTGCAGCGAATTCCGGATCGATCTCATTGATCGGCCGACCCTGGAGAAGATGATGCTTGCGGGGCTGGATTTCGGCTTTTTCGGCATTGAGGCCGGCAACAGCCGCATCCGCCGCGAGGTGGTGCACAAGCAGTTCGACATCGATCTGGCCTATCAGTTCGTTCGCTGGGCCAGTGAGCTGGGGTTCACCGCCAACGGTTTCCTCATCTTCTCCCATTTCAGCGAAGGCTGGAAGGATGCCCTCGAAAGCATCGCCATCATGAACCGGCTCAAGGAGCTCAATCCGGAGACCGAGATCACCACCGCCATTCTGCACATCTACCCGGGTACCGAACTGGAGCGGATGGCGAAAAGCGAAGGGCTCTTTCCGCAGGATTTCTCCTGGACCAGAAAGAAAGACATGAAACGGATTCATGTTCTTCCGGCCGCACAGGGACATGTGCCGCTGTTCAAACATCGCCTCTCCTGGGTTCAAATTGCCGATCTGGTCATGCGTTGGTCGGCCACAAAGAAAAAGCTGGTCTCCTCTTCGAAAATCCGACAGGCATTGAGCAACCTGAATTCTTTCAAGGACATCTATATATATGGAGTTTTTTTTCTGGTAATGATGAAGTACAAGTTGAAGAAACTGATTCGTTCGACTGAAAGAACCTCAATGGGCAGCGACATCAAGAAGATGGGCAGCTGATGAATAAAAATTCAGTTGATGTGGCCGAGAATTTCTTCAGCTTGACTTTACAGGAAGTTACCGAACGGGTGACACAGGAAAAATTACCCGCCTACATCGCCCGTCAGCTCTGGCAATGGGTTTATCACAAGCTCTCCCCAGATCCGGACCGTTGGAGCAACATTGCCAGAATCAATCGAAAACAACTGGCCGGAATGTTTTCTTTCGATCTTCCCAAAGTGGTCCAGCGGATTTCCGATGACCAGGGAACCAGCAAATACCTCCTGCTTCTGGATGACAAACAATTCGTGGAATGCGTGACCATTCCTGAAAAAGGACACGTGACCTTCTGCATTTCATCCCAGGTCGGATGTCCGCTGGCGTGCCGGTTCTGCGCAACCGGCAAGTTGGGCTTTCGGCGGAATCTCACCGTTTCGGAAATCATCAGTCAAGTCCTGCTGATGAAGCAGGCTGTCAGCCCCTACACCGGGAAACTCAATCTGGTTTTTATGGGAATGGGAGAGCCGCTGCTCAACAGGAAAAACCTTTTCAAGGCACTCGAAATCATCACTTCCGGGGAGGGGCTGTCCGTTTCTCAGAAGAACATCACCGTCTCCACTGCGGGCATTCTGGCCGGAATCGACGAACTGCTGGACCGCTATCCGGGAGTCAAGCTCAGTCTCTCCCTCAACGGATACGACTCCCGGTCACGGGAGGAGGTGATGCCGGTCAACGGCAAGGAACCGATCGAAGAGATACTGAAGCGACTGAGAAGATACCGTTCCCGGAATCGGGTAACCTTCGAATACGTACTTCTACCCGGAATCAACGATGCGCCGGACCATGCCAAACAACTGGCTGCCTGGCTGAGAGGCATCCCCTGCAAGATCAACCTCATTCCTTTCAATCCGTTTCCCGGAGCCCCTTTTTCCCGCCCCGAAGCGGCCGATGTCGACCGCTTCGCCGCCCTTCTCCATCAGAGAAATTACACGGTGGTGGTACGCTGGTCGAAAGGAGGGGAGATCGCTGCTGCCTGTGGTCAGCTGGCGGGTCAGGTGGATCGTGAGCCGGATTCTGTTTGATTTCGATTTGGATCCCTTTCAGAAGAAGGCCATCCAGGCCATCGACCGCGGAGACTCCGTCCTGGTATCCGCTCCTACCGGGGCGGGCAAGACGGTCATCGCCGAATATTTGATACACAGGTCCCTGCTGGAGAACGGAGGGGTTGTCTACACTGCGCCGATCAAGGCGTTGTCCAACCAGAAATTCCGTCAGTTCAGGTCCCGATTCCCCGACAAGGTGGGAATACTGACCGGTGATGTGAACATCGACGGCGAAGCGCCGGTGGTCATTATGACCACTGAAATTTTTCGCAACCGTGTCGTCGAACAACCCGACAGTCTGCGACGGTACAGCTGGGTGATCTTTGATGAGATACACTACCTGGATGACCGGGAGCGAGGCACCGTTTGGGAAGAGGCGCTGATCTTTCTGCCGTCGACAATCTCGGTTCTGGGGCTTTCGGCCACAATTCCCAACATTCAGAAACTGGGAGACTGGCTGGGGACTCTCTACAACCGTCGGATTACCGTCATCACCGATCAGAACCGCCCGGTACCGCTGCAGCACGGCTACCAGTGCGCCGGGAAAATCATCGAGAGCCAGCCGAAAAAAAAGAGGCGCCATATGCCTTCGGCACATGCTCTGCAGAAAAGAACTTTTAACGATCCCATGGCCTTGCTGCGCCATTTGCATCGACAGAACCGACTCCCCTGCCTGTTCTTTTCTTTCAACCGCAAGCGTTGCGAATACCTGGCCGATGAAGCGTCGCGGTTTCATTTCGAAAACGACCAGATAGACACCATTATGGCCCGGGAACGATTCGCCAGCCTTGCCGTACGTTTCGGTCTGGCCGGTGATGACCGCACGACGGCTATGCAGAGACTGGTTTCCGCCGGTGTTGCCTACCATCACGCCGGGCTGCATCCCATGCTGAAAGAGATTCTGGAACAGCTTTTCTCGGATCGTCTGCTGTCGATCATTTTCACCACCGAGACTTTTGCTCTCGGTGTGAACATGCCGGCACGCAGCGTCGTTCTCGATGATCTCAAAAAAAAATACGATCGCTTCTGCCGACGTCTCAAGGTAAGGGATTTCATGCAGATGGCTGGCCGGGCCGGCCGGCGAGGACTCGATCCGAAGGGGTATGTCTACAGCCGCTTCTCGCCTCGTGAGATCAGTTTGAAAGAGTATCAGGGGCTGATCAACGGCTCACCCGAACCGATTGAAAGCCGTTTCAATCTTTCTTATTCGACTCTGCTGAATCTCTATTTGCGGTATGGAGACCAACTGATCGAAATCTACGGGAAATCATTTCACAATTTTCTGCTGGGAGGAAGGAAAGGTGGGCACCAGGAAAGGCAAGCGATCCGTTCCCGTCTGAAACTGTTGAAGAGAATGGGGTACATCGAGGGTAGAGACCTGACTTCAAAAGGGGCTTTTTCTTCCGGCATTCATGGATATGAATTGATCCTCGGTGAATACTTCGAGGCCGTAGACCCTGAGGAAATGACTGTGACGGCTCTCGGAGTGATTGCCCTGGCGGCGGTTTACGAACCGAAAAAGGAAAGGGATCGGGCGGTGGTGCCACATACACTGAAACGGCTTGCCCGGGTGGGGCGGGAGGTTTGTGCCGGAATTCACGATGCCGAGAAGGAATATGGGATTCGACCGCTTTCCAAGCAATTCGAGTTTCATCTGAGCGTTTCTCTGCTGGACTGGATGAACGGGCGACCCTTTTCCGAGGTCGTGTCTGAGAGCGGGGTGGATGAGGGGGAATTCATCCGCTACTTGAGAATGACCGTGCAGGTTCTTCGGGAACTCTCCGCATCGTCCATCTCAAAGCCCCTCAAACAAAGTGTGCGAGAGGCCATCGAACGCATCAACCGGGACGATGTCGACGCCGAGTCCCAGCTGCTTCAGATCACCGAACTTGAGCTTGAAGAATGGCAGGCTGAGGAAGAACCCTCCGATGGCAGGGAAGAATAATCCATCGACTCTTCACCGCCAGTCGGTCAGGATATAATGCTCTTCTCTGGAAAAGGCTCCTTCGGCATTGCGAAACATGGATATTCCCTGGATCACAGGTCGGTATCCGGCATTCAGGACATGGCGATAGGCCGTGAGATTGGCGGTGTCGACGCTGAGAGTCACCCGGGGCAGACTTTCGGCCCGGGCTACGGTTTCGATGGCGTGCAGAAGCCGTTGAAAGCGATCTGAAGCCTCGGGGCCGGGAGCGGAAACCGCCAGTTTGACCAGGCATTGTCCGCCACCCCCTTCGCTTCCCGGACCGTAATAGAGCAGCGCAAAAGATTCGATCGTTTGGTTTTTCTGTAAAACCAGGCAATCGCCGCTGCAGGTGTCCAGGGTGCTCCGTATCAGTTCGGTTGCGTCCCAGCCAGGGTATACAGTCTCCGTCAGGGTACGGCAAGCCGTGATGAGTTTGATCCTACGGTCTGAAGTCTGACCGGTCAACCGGTACTCTGCGATGCCGGTGGCTGTTTCAGTCGAAGGCACTTTACTCAGAACCGAAACCAGATTACCGGGCCAGAATCCGTACTTCTGATAAAGAGACACATGCTGGATACTATGGGCGAAGGTAAAAAGTCCGGTGCTGGTGACCGGCCAGCTGTCGAGCTGTTTTATGCCCTCCCTCATCAGCCTGTGGCTGATTCCTTTGCCCCAGAAATCGGGATGAACTGTTACAGGCCCCAGGGCGGCGACGGAGCCCTGACGGCTGAGGCAGAGACTGCCGATGGGACGGCTGCTCTTTTCGGCGACGATCAGCCAGGTGTCTTTGGCTCTAAGCCGGCAGGCCATGGTCTGGGCGTCTCCTTAGAAGGAAGAGGGATCGGGAAGCTGAAGGAAGGTGCCGAAAGCCAGCCTGTGAATCCGGTCCAGCTCGGTCAGGTCGGCTTCCGTAACAGGTCGGATCGCAATATCGATCATTGAAAACTCCTGCAATACTTGAGAACTGTATTACCTGAAAGGAACAAGTTAGCAGAGCAATTCACCGAAAGCAAGATCCGACTGTAGTCAGGAGATCACGAATGGCGAAAAGATGTGGCTGTCAAGTCAAAAGTCATTACCCCATTTCCTGTCAAAGTTTCTTGCAGAAATTGAAAGAGAGGGGCAAGGAGTAATATCGTGGAGAACGGGAAAATTTTTCTCTTGATTTTTATATAATCACATGTAATAATATGTTTCATAGATATGGGGGTAAACATGAAAGTCAAGTCATTTGCAGATTTTGAAGACACTCTGGAGAGAGCCATGGTGACGGTTGTGCTCTTCTCTTCCCCGGACATTCCGGAAAGTGGTGCCCTGGCCATGTACATCGAGGATGTACTGGACGAGATCGCCGATCCCAGGGTCTGGGATTGCGAAGTTGACATGAAGACGTTTCCGGGACTGGCCAGTCGCTACCGGGTCGATCTGGCACCTGCCATCCTGATTATCAAAAATGGAGAAGAAACGGCCCGTTTCATCCGGAAACCCTGGAAAAAAAGAATAATCGGGGCCATTCAGGACCAGCTGGAGCCTTTCGACTTCTCCCTCATCAAGGTCGATCATTCCATGTGGAACTGACAGACTTTGTTTGTCCTCGGCAGATGAAGCCCGGCAGGTGACCATCGGGGAAAAGGTGTCCCGGTTGTTCTGAAACAGTACAGGCGAAAGCGGAGTCATATTGGAAAAATGAAGCTTTATCGGCCTGGAACCTTTTCATCCAGGTTGGAAACAATCATGCTGTGAAGAAGCGTCTGTTGAAATTCCTTGAAATGGAGGTCAGAATGAATTACAGAACAGCGTTTGCTTTCTTTGTTCTGATATGGCTCTCTGCTGCGGCTTTCGCCCAGACGATCAAGATCGTGAAACCCTCAGGTGGAGAAACGATGCCGCTGGGGCAGGATGTCGTCATCTCTTGGACATCCCAGGGATTGCAGGGCAGGGTGGCCGTTCACGTTGTCGCAGGAGACCAGTTGAAGGGGGTCTTGGCCGAGAACCAGGATGTCAACGGGTCGATCGCCTGGACGGTCGGCCAGTGCCCGGTTTCGGGGGAACCGCTGCAGACCGGCAATTACCGGATCAAAGTTGTTTCCATGCAGAACACGTCGATATCGGCAAAAAGTGGTACCATTACCATTGTTCCCGCGGCCGAGGTGTCCATCTGTTTCGATTTGCCCAGAGGGGGTGAGATCTGGCAGTTGAACAGCCGTCAGATGATTCGCTGGAAGTCCCTGGGTATCGGGCAGCCGGTGACACTGGTCCTGTTCCAGGATCAGAAACCGCTGTTGATCATTGCCTCTGATCTCAGTCCGAGCGGTGAATACGAATGGCTTGTCGGACAGGGGCAGGTGATCGAAGGAGCTCAGATTCCGGTGGGCAGGGGCATCGGATTGGTTATAGAGGCCCATGCTCGAAAAGGAAGCATTGAAGCTGTCGGCCGCACCAATCCCTTCAAACTTGTCGGAAAACCGACTCTTCCGGCGCAGCAGAAGAAAACCAGCGAGCAAAAGGAAGAAAGCGATTAAGGGAAAAGCTGCTGGCGTAACAATTGCATCCGGAGCGTGGCGGTGATACAATGCCATCATGCTGCTGGAAGAATTGCAAAAGCCCTATGGGGCGTTATTAATGGAGGTGGAAGAGCGGATCCGTTCTGTTCTTCTTGCCGGTGCTCAAGAGGATCTGGCACGTTTGATCCAGGCCGCTCCGATTCATGGAGGCAAGAAAATCCGTTCAACTTTTCTGTTTATGATGCTGCCGACCCGAAAAAAAGACTTGACTTCAGCAGCGGTTGAACTGGCGGCCGCAGTCGAAATGCTGCATCAAGCCAGCCTGATTCATGACGATGTGTTGGATCATTCCCAAATACGACGTGATCAGCCGACGCTTCATCGCCAGGTAGATAACACCCGGGCGGTTCTCGTCGGAGATTACATGTTCATGAGGGCATTTGAGCTGGTGTTGAAACTTCGGCGCTTCGATTTGATGCACTCTCTTCAGGCGGCCAGTTGTCGTCTGGTCTCAGGCCAGATTGTTGACATGAAACCGGCATTGGAACATGTATGCTCTTTCGAAGCCTATTTGGATGTTCTGAAGGCCAAAACCGGTGCATTGTTCGCCGCGGCGGCGGAGATCGCCGCTCTGCTCAAGAATCTGTCTGAAGAAGAAATCTCTGACCATAAGCGTTTCGGACTTTCTGTCGGGGTTCTGTTTCAACTTCAGGATGATGTGCTGGATCTCTTTTCGGTAAAAACCGGGAAAGACCGCTGGAGTGATGTCCGGGAAGAAAAATGGACTTTGCCGACATTGCTTCTCCGTGAGCGGGAGCCAGACCTGGATATCTTTCCTTTCCATGAAGGAAAAGTGTGCAGGATCGAAGAAGCTTTGAAGAGGCACGATATTCTGAGGGATTGCCGTGAAATCATCGACCGGTACAGGCAGCAGACCTTGTCCTGGCTTGATGGGTTGAATCCGAAGGAAATGGATGATAATATTCCAGGATTGATTGATTATGTGTGCCGACGTGAGCGTTGAAGAAAGCGTTCTGGAGATCGAAATCAAGTTAAGGGCGGATCGTCCTGAAAAACTGGTCGACAGAGCCCATGCATTGTCTTTCGTTTGCATTTCCTCCAGGACTCACGAGTATAATATTGTTTTCGATACCCCGGGGCAGGAACTTGCCGGAAGGAATGTGCTCCTGCGTCTGAGACGATGGGGGGAAAACTGCCTGATCACCCTGAAGAGACCTGCACCGGAGCAGGAGAATTACCAGAGATTCAAAGTGAGGCGGGAGACAAATATCATTGTCGATGATTTTGACAATACTGTTGTCTTGTTTTCGACTCTGGGTTTTACTCCGAGTTTCCGGTACGAGAAGTACCGCAGTGCCTACCGCAGTCCGGAGGGCCTTCTTCTCACTCTGGACGAGACGCCCATCGGCTGTTTCATTGAGCTGGAAGGGGTCCCCGATCAGATTGATCGTTACGTTGTTGCACTGGGGTACGATTCAAGTGATGTCATCTGCCAGAGTTACCGTTCACTCTTTTTTTCCTGTGGCCGGAGCGGCGATATGCTGTTCGACCGATGAAACTGAATCTTTTCATTCTGGCAGGAGGATTGGGGACAAGGGCGGCTCCTCTGTCCGAATATCGGGCGAAGCCCGCTTTTCCTCTCTTGGGCATTCCGCTTCTGACACGGGTGGCGGGAGAGATCTTTGAAGGAAGTGATGCTCCAGAAAAAGGATGGATCAATCTCCATCATCAGCCTGATTCCGTGACCGCCTGTCTGAGGCGGGACTGGCCTCTGAAACCCCTTCTTGAAACCGTACTCAGCGGCAGCCGTATTCTGAATCGTTCTCTGGAAGATGAGGACTGGACCCACTTGCTGGTGATCAACGGAGATGTATACTGCGACATTCCGCTGCGTTCGCTTGTGACTGTTGCGGCAGGGCATGACGGCGCTCTGCTGGTGCGGGAATTTTATCGAGAGGGAGTATACCGTACATTGCTCAGTACGGCGGGAAGGTTTGACAGGAGAGGGCTGATGGCGCAGAAAGGTATGATGTATGCAGGTGTCTGTCTGCTCAGCCGCAAGGTGGTCCGGCAGATTCAGTCCCTGAATTTTTTTGATGATCTGGAAAAGGTCGGTTTTGACCTGGGGATCTGCCCATATAACGGAATTTGGCTCGATTTTGGTGATCCACGCAGTTATTATCAGGCCAATATGACGTATCTCGATTGCCATTCCCGTTCGGAGTTGGAACTCTGGTCCTCGGAGTCCAGGATCGAAACCGATCCGGAGTCCATCAAGAGGACGATACTCTGGCCTGATTCCGTGGTGAAAAAAGGGGTATATCTGGAAAATTGCATTGTCTGCGACGGGGTTTCACCTGATACCGGCAGTTATCGGAACGGTATCTGGACGCGGACAGGGTTCGTTTCGTTTTGACATGCCGCACGATCTCCGATAAAATGCCATTGTTTCATTGGAGGATATCGTGAGTTCAGATTATGCTGCAGCCGGAGTGAATATTGACAAGGGAAACGAAGCCGTTTCGAGAATACGGAACATGGCGAAAAAATATGGCATAGACCAGATCGGTAAGTTCGGTGGGTATTTCCCCTTTTCCGGTCAGAAAAAAGGAGGTCTGGTTTCTTCGGCCGACGGTGTCGGAACCAAGTTGAAGGTGGCATTCATGATGGACCGCCACAATACCATCGGACAGGATCTGGTCAACCATTGCGTCGACGACATCCTTGTCCATGGGGCGAAGCCTCTCTTTTTCATGGACTATATCGCCAGCGGGCGATTGGATCCGCTGGTGGTGGAACAGATCGTGTCCGGCATGTTGGAAGCCTGTCTACAGAACGAGCTGGTGCTGCTCGGTGGTGAAACTGCTGAAATGCCGGGTTTTTACGGCAAGGGAGAATACGATGTCGCCGGATTCATCGTCGGCTGGGTCGATGAGGATCGCATTGTCGAGGGGAAGGAAATCACCCCTGGGGATCTTCTGATCGGACTTCCTTCCACCGGACTGCATACCAACGGATACAGTCTGGCCAGAAAAATATTGTTTGAAGACTTGGGATTCAAGGCCGACACCTACGTTTCCTCTCTCGGGACAACCGTCGGTGAGGCGCTGCTGTCTGTACATCGCTCTTATCTCAAACCGGTTCAGAAACTTCTGGAACAATCCCTGATCAAAGGGATGGCTCATATTACCGGAGGCGGATTTTACGAAAACATTCCCAGAACTCTTCCGGAAAATGTCGGGGTGAGTATTCAGCGGATATGGCCCATTCCCGACATCTTCACCTTTATGTGTGAATCCGGAAAGGTCAGGGAGGAAGAGGCTTTTCGAGTATTCAACATGGGAATCGGCATGATCATGTTCATCGATCAGAAAAAACTGAGCCAGGTCGAATCTGTCTTGAAAGGAATGAATGAACCATATTATTTGATCGGACAGGTGGAGAACCGCAAGGGAGGGCGACAGGTGATCATCGCCTGAAGTGTGACGAAATGCAGATCATGTTGAACAACCGCAATGAGGTCCTGGATGACCGGGATCAGATAACGATTTCCGAACTACTCAACCATAAGAACTATTCTTTTCCCAATATTGTCGTCAGAGTGAACGGTGCACTGGTCAAAAAGGACAATTATTCCTGTACCGTCGTGCGGGAAGACGACCAGGTTGAGATGATCCATATGGTCAGTGGGGGTTAATCCTCAAGAAGCTATGTTACAGCTTTTTCAGTTCGTATTCTGTAAGGAGGATTCTGCTTCCTTGAGGCGATTCAATGCGTCCTCGGGGTTGGTGGAGGCACGGATTCGGTCGATGTAGTCGCTGTTCTGAGTTAGTTTGGCGATATAGGCCAGCGTCTTCAGGTGCAGCCCTACACTTCGTTCATCACTCATGATCAGGAAAACTGCGTAGACCGGTTCGTTGTCCGGGGCGTTGTATTCCATGCCGTTGCGAATAATGGCCAGTCCGATGGTGAAATTTTCAAATTCCTCGGAAAAGATATGGGGAATGGCCGTCCCGCGTCCAATGGCCGTGGACTGAACGTTTTCCCTCTTGATAAAAAGACGCTTTATCTTGTCTTCGGTCTGTATCAGTTTCCTTTGTTTGAGAAAACCGGAAAAAGAGGAATACAGTACATCGGTGGAGGGCATGGTATCGTAAAACACGATGTTTTCAGGAGCAATTTTTTTGTATAAATCCATTATATTCTCCTAACTCTTTTTTGATTGATTCTGTGATTGTTGTTATTCATATATATGATTTTAGCCAAGGCGGATTTTTTTTTCAATCTCTGATGTCGAGCGGGTGCAAAATTTGCTTTGGTTCTAAAAAAAATACTGATCAATTGAAGGTGTTCGCATTTAAATTTGAAAATAACCCGGGGCAATGCTACAATAATCCAACCATGAATGATGTCGAAAAGACAGTATTGCAGACTTGTACTGATTTGAATGATAACGTGACTGTTTTTTCGACAGTCGATCGTAAGATTGATGTATACAAAAGTCGTTTTCTGGAACTGAATCTCACTGAAAAGTACATTATCATTGACGAACCCTCACCGGAAAACAAGGATGCCGGCCTGATTCTGAAAAGTCAGGACCTGGAATGCTTTTTTGAGTATAAAACATTCCGTTATCTTTTTATGGCCAGGGTTATGGAACATTGCGATTTTTTTCTCAATGGACAACGTCTTCACGCATTGAAGCTGACTCTTCCGGACCGGCTCGCCGACGGTGAGCGGCGTGAATACTTCCGTGTGGAAGTGTCTCCGAAACAACCCATTACCGTACGATTCCATATATACAAGGAAGGGGCTTCCATTCCGATCATGTCGCCGATACTCAAGGGAAAGCCCCATCTGTTCGAGGGGCTGATTCATGATGTGTCCGGTGCTGGAGTCTGTATCTATTCAAAAGAAAAATCGTTCGAGCAGGACCTTGAAAAAGGAGATCGGGTGGAACTTTTTTTCTCGGTGAAACCCCGCGGGGAAGAGATACATCTCTGGGCGGATGTCCGGAATGTCCGACGGATAGAAAACCTCGGGGGGCACGCCTGGGGGGTCAGGTTCATCGAAAACAGACTCAATCCGAATCTGAAAAAGTATCGCAGTCTGCTGATGCGCTACGTTATGGAACGGCAGCGTGAAATCCTGGCGAGGTGAGCCAGCGCTCGGCCAATCGAACGGAAGCGATCATGCTGCCGGGATTGATTTCTGTAGATCCTTTCATGTCGATTGCGGTGCCGTGATCCGGAGAAGTCCGCAAGAACGGCAGCCCCAGGGTGACATTGACCCCTTCATGAAAATGCAGGAGCTTGAAGGGGATCAGCCCCTGGTCATGATACCAGGAGACAATCACCACGTTTTCCTCTTTTCTGAGCGTGTGAAAAACAGTATCGGGGGGGAAAGGGCCGATGATCTCGTTCGGATACCTTTTACCGGCTTTTTCTATGGCTGGTACGATAATCCGTACCTCTTCATCGCCCATGATGCCGTGTTCACCGGCGTGAGGATTCAAACCGGAAATGGCGATGCGGCAGGGCGTGCTGAAAAGGGGAGCCAAACAGGGGATCAGGCGGTCCAGATATGAAATGATATTCTCTTCGGTTAACAGGTCGAATATAGACTTCAGAGGGCAATGAACAGAAAAGAGAGCGATTTTCAGGCGAGGAGACCAGAAGAACATGATTGCCGGTCTATGGTAACGGCTCTGAAGAAATTCTGTGTGTCCCTTGTATGGAATGCCCGCATCCAGCCATTTTTTCTTGTCGATGGGACCGGTGACCAGGACGCTTGATATATGTTGATCCAGGAGATCCAGGGCATTTTCCAGATAGAAAAAGGATGCATCGGTATTTCCCGAGCCGGGTGTTTCCAGTAGCGAAAAGGGCGGAAGAGCCCGCCTGGATGTCAAATCGTCCAGAGATGTATGGGGTAAGTTTATGGGGATGTGTCTTTGTTCGCCGATGACGACGATTGACCTGCAGAATGTCTGCTGAGTCAGATACGGAATCAGGTCCGGACCAATTCCCTCGGGTTCTCCGATTGCCAGGAGAATTGGCGGCTCAATCAACATGAGTGGTTTCGCTTTCCAAAGCCTCGGGGTCTTTGTGCATGTATTTGATGAAATGCTTGAATATGATGTGGCTTGTGGCGGTCTCGTCAACCTTGAACTTGATGCATTTTTCATCGTACCATTCAATGCGGCCTTTCATGACGGTTCCGTCCAGCAAGGTGACGATCATGGGCGTGCGGTTGTTCATCTGCTTGATGTAGTAGTAATTCTCTGCATGAGTCTTATATGGCGGCGGCGGCTTTTTTCTATCCTTTTTTGCATTTTTTTTCAGTTCTTTCAAATCGGGTTTAATGAGTTTTCTGTTCATACCCAAGACTCCTTGCGCCGCATATTCAAGTTTTTAATTAGTAAAATATTAACGGATTTAAAACTGGTTGTCAATCTTTACTGTTTTCGGCGTTTTTTAGCCCAGTCTGGTATGATTCGCTGTCGGTTTCGGGCGACGGCAAGGGAATTGGAAGGGACCGAATCGGTTATCGTAGAGCCTGCGGCGATGAAGGAATTATCTTCCAGGGTTACCGGTGCGACCAGTTCTGTTCCGGACCCGACGAAGACATTGTCGCCGATGTGAGTGGGGTTTTTATTTACGCCGTCGTAGTTGCAGGTGATGGTTCCGGCTCCGATATTGACTCCACGGCCGATGGTTGCATCTCCCAGATAGCTGAGGTGCATGGCTTTGCTGCCGATTCCGACACTGCTCTTTTTGACTTCAACGAAGTTGCCGACTTTGGCGTTGTCGGCAATCGATGTCTGGGCTCGGAGATGGGCGTATGGGCCGATCTGGGTGTTTTCACCGATCTTTGAATCGTATATCAGAGATCCGGTCAGAATGACGGAACCGTCGCCGATCTGGGCGTTGATCAGATGAACATTCGGGCCGATGGTTACGTTTTTACCGATGATGCAATCACCTTCGATGACTGCACCTGGATGAATGCGAGTGTTGGTGCCGATCTCCGGAAGCGAATCGATGTAAAAGCTGGCCGGATCGACAATCCCTACTCTTTTTTGTGTGTAATAACGGTATTGAAATGAACGAACGGCAAGATCAATGTCAACGGGATCACTCGTGTAGGCCAATGGAACATCGGGAGTGAAAAGAGAAACGCTTCCGCATCCTTCCTGAGGTATGGACAGATGATATTCCCCCGTCATCAAGTACTCGATGTTCTCCAGGCGTGTGATCCGGAAGAGGTTCTCCGGACTGGTTATCCATTTGTGCCCATCCAGAGAAGGAAGCTTCAGTGAAAGATACCAATCGCTGAAACGATCCAGACGGGGCAGAGTCGATCCATTCCAGATGAAAACAATCGTGTCCGGAGAAGTCCCTTCTGGTTTCCCCCATGTCAGTTCCGGGAAAAGCAGAGGATACCACACATCCAGAGTGGCACCTCGTGAAGTAAACGGAACAGAAGAGGAAGATAAATGGCAGAAATGAAGAATCATGCCGTCAATGTACGGAAAGTCTGATTCTCGATGAACCTTTCGAAATCTGGCTCGTTGTACGCTATTGTTTTGTATTTTTTATCTGCGTTTATACTCAATTGAAGCGCTTCGAGTGATTTGTCATCCTGATTCAGCCGTGCATAAATCAATGCCGCAAGGTAATGAAGTTTTGCGTTTTGACCATGCTTGGACTGAGTCTGGCCAAGAAGATCGAGTGCTTCATGCAGTCTGCCGGCATTCAGATTAATGAGTGCGGTGGCAATAAAATCTTCTTGTGAATCCACCGGCTCATCGCCTTTTTCAGTCTGCATTTCCGCCATACTGGCGTAAGACTTGGCTTTTCCGACAATTTCAAGAACCGTGAAATATTCCGAATCGGAATATTTTTTAATCAGTTCGGAAAAAAGGGTCGCCGCTTTTTTGTAATCCCGGTTGTTAAAGACAACAACCGCCTCACTGAAGGAGTCGGTTGCCGCGTTTATCTCTTTTTCTTCAGATAGACTCATTACTACTGTGCCTCCTGGGCAGCTCGAACCTTCGGTCTTTTACTGCCCAGTCTGATACCGCTCGGGAATGACAGCCAGAACATCGATTCCGGCGCCTTTGGCGATGTCGATGACTCGGAGAACCTGCTCGTAAGCGATTGACTGATCGGCACGGATAAAGATCGTCTTGTCCTGGCGGGTCTGGAAGAGATCTCTCAGTCCGGTTTCCAACATGTCGATGGTCAGTGGTGACTGGTTGAGCTTGACGGAAAGGTCATTTTCCAGAGTCAGAACAATGGCGTTGGATTGAGCTGTCGGATCCGGATTGGAACTGCCGGATTCGGGAAGCTTGATGTCGACGCCTTTCTGTGCAACCGGCGTGATGACCATGAAAATGATTAACAAAACGAGCAAGATGTCACACAGCGGAACCACGTTGGGCTCGGACTTTGCTCCAGCACCTAATTCAGCACCCATAAAACCTCCTTAAGCTAACCGCCATTTTATAAAATCGCTTATGAACTGTCAAGGGATTTTGAAGCTTATGTTTTTCCTTAAAATGACATTTGTGATAAAAAGTACAATTTTTAGTACTTTTCAACCAGAATTTTGGGTAATTGTTCAAATCGATGCGTTGGTTTTTTAGAAAACAAATGATAATCGGTTTCTGGAAACTTTGCGGTCGGTTTACAAAATGAATGCCTTTTGTTACACTTTCAGTTGCAAATGTCGTTTCAGAAAAGAATCAACCTATTCATTTTTTTGTGCGTATACGCGTCTCTTGGTTTGACAGCACAGTCTCCGGATTTCAATGCGGCCAGAAAGAAGATGGTACAGACGCAGCTGATCGAGAGATCGCTTTTGGACTCCAGGTTGCTGGACGCATTCGGTAAGGTGGAGCGACATCTGTTTGTGGACGAGAAATACTGGTCGGCCGCCTATGCGGACACTTATCTTCCCATTGGATTCGGGCAAACCATCGAGTCGCCCTATGTTGTGGCTTTTCTGACCCATGTCATTACGGCCGGAAATGACCAGCGGGTGCTGGAGATCGGTACGGGGACAGGATATCAGGCTGCGATTCTGTCTCTGCTGGTGAAAGAGGTCTATTCCATAGAACTCATCCCGGAGTTGGGGCAGATGGCAAGTGAACGCCTGAAACGATTGGGGTATATGAATGTGTATACCAAGATTGGAAACGGTTACCAGGGCTGGGTGGAGAATGCTCCCTATGACGGGATTATTGTTACTTGTTCCCCAGATCATATACCCCAGGATCTGATCGACCAGCTGGCTGTCGGAGGGAGGATGATCATACCCATCACTTTTTCGAAAGCGGTGGAGGAGATGGTACTGGTGGAGAAAGATAAAAACGGGCGGTTGAAAAAAACGAACCTGGTACCTCCGTTTTTTGCTCCCCTGTTCAGAGGAAAAAATGAGTTTTGAAGCCATAAACGAATTGAATGACATTCAGCGGGAAGCCGTACTCTATTTTGATGGTCCGTTGATGATCATCGCCGGAGCCGGATCGGGCAAAACGAGGGTGATCACACATAAAATTGCTTATCTGATACTGGAAAAAGGCCTGGCACCGAGCCAGATTCTTGGTGTGACTTTCACCAACAAGGCGGCCAACGAGATGAAGGAAAGGCTCGAAGGATTGACACAGAAGGACCTGCGTCTGTTCAATCTGTCAACTTTTCATTCCCTGGGACTGCGTATCCTGCGGACTGCAGGCAGACATATGGGGTATGAGGGGGACTGGCAGGTTCTCGATGATCAGGACCAGAAGAGAATTTTCACCGCTCTGGTCAAAGAAAACGGTGCCTCGTACACCAATGATATGAGAGACTCCCTGAGAAAAAAGATCGGCCTGGCCAAGATGAATCTACTGTATCCCAACAATCGGGAGTTTCTGCTGCAGAAAGGTTTTACCCAGGAGGAGTACCAATATTATTCCGCCTATTTCTCTTGGCAGCAGTCCCAGAAACGCTGGGATTATGAGGATCTGGTCTCCCTGCCGGTCAAGATGCTGCAGAGCGATGCCGCTCTTTGCCGGGAGTACAGCGAACGGTTCCGCTACGTTGTGGTCGATGAGTTCCAGGATACCAATCCCAATCAATATGAGTTGATCCGGTTGATCGCTCAAGCTCACGGAAACATCACCATTGTAGGAGATGACGATCAGGCGATCTACGGCTGGCGCGGTGCAGACATCCGATTCCTGCTGAATTTCGAGAGAGACTTCAGCGGCACCAAAGTGATCAAGTTGGAACAGAACTATCGGTCCTCACCTTCTGTGCTGGCTTTCGCCAATCAAGTGATTACTCGAAACCGGCAGCGCAAGGAAAAAGCCATGTGGACCGAACGGATGCAGGGAGATCCGGTTCTTCTCCTTCAATCCGGATCGAAAGATGAAGAGGCTGCCTGGATTTGTGATTTTATCGACACCCTGATCAGAAGAGACCGTGACAGGCTTCCTGTGGCTGTGTTGTACAGGATCAATTCCCAGTCCCTGGCTTTCGAGAATGAGCTGAATCGTCGGGCGATCCCCTACAGGGTGCTGAAAGGCCTTCGTTTCTTTGACCGAAAGGAGGTCAAGGACAGCATTGCACTGCTGCGATTGGCCAACCGGACCGACGACGATGCAAGCTTTCTGCGTGTTGTCGATTTCCTGCCCCTGGGAATCGGTGAAAAAACGTTGAAGCAAATCGCCGAGCTGGCCCGGGATCATCAGAAATCCTATTACTGGGCGCTCAAAAATCATTTTCCGGACAGATGGTCTTCGCGCCCTCTCTGGAGGCTGCTGAATCGGGCGGAGGAGCTGTTTTCGGAGAACGGCCAGGCTGAAGGACTCGAACGGTTGCTCAATCTTTCCGGATATCTGGATCTGCTGAAGGAGAAGGGGGAGGACGGACGTCTGCTCAATGTCCAGGAACTGCTGGGGTTCATTCGAAAGTGGGAAGAGGACAAGCAGGATGGGGTGTCCATCAGCGATCTGTTTGATCAGATCACCCTGCAGGATCCCGGGGAAAAAGAAAATCATCCGGTCTCGGTTTTTCTTTTGACCATGCACAATGCCAAGGGGCTCGAATTTCCGACGACGGTCGTATCCGGAGTCAATTCCACGTACCTGCCGTTTTTCCTGCGGAAAGGTCAGCAGGAAATAGAAGAGGAAAGAAGGCTGTTTTACGTCAGCAGTACCCGAGCCATGACTTTGCTGGTTCTCTCGGTCGGGGGGAGCAAGGAGTCTCCGTTTATCGGTGAGATAGACAGTTCCCTGTACAGCCGGGTTTACGGTCCGGAAGACCTTTTCGAACAGCTCTATGGGAAGAAGGAATCTCTCGGAAGCCGATCTTTGAAAACGGTTTCTCTGGAAGAGCGCTATCTGACGCATCCGATTTTCGGCAGAGGTAAAATCATGGAAGATCTGGGGCGGAGCCGGATGGTGGTGAATTTCGTCGAACGAGGGGAAAAGGTGATTGACACCAGCATAGTCCCCGTTTTGTTTGAATGAGTTACAAAAGAATGTGTTATAATGCGCGATGATAAATAAGAGGCAATCATGAACGGCATTGCGAGGATGAATCAGGAGAAACTGGACAATATCCTCAATCCCAAGATCGCCAACCGCAGTTTCAAGATTACCGTGCGTTTCGAAAAACATCTGACAAAAAAATTCGAGGAAGCATTGGCTCTGGCCCAAAAAAATGAAACCTATATTGAAGAAGAAGTCGCGGGGACGGTGAGGTATTACGTTTCCTTTCAACCTGCGGATGTCGAGGCTCTGTACGATCTTTTTGAGCGGGTCAAGGATCAGGAGTCCACGGTTCTTTTTCTCAACAACAAGAGAATTCCGTACATCCAGGACCTCTGGCTTTTTCTGATGTGGTTTTACCGGGTTCGTTGAACAGCGAGGTTTAGGACAGGCACAGCTTGACTTTTTCCTCGTCTTTTTTTATATATATCTTTTTTAGGAGGATTCTGATGAGAAAAACCGTCTTTGCGTTACTCGCCATCTGCGCCGTTCTCCTCATGCTTATCAATGGCGCGGCCTGTTCCAGGTTGTCGCCGGATCATATTAAAGCGAATGATCATCTTCAGAAAGGCAATGATAACTACAACAAGGAATTATATAAAAAGGCCATTCTGGAATATGAGGAAGCGTTGAAGATCAACCCTGATCTGAAAAAGCTGTACATTTACATCGGTCTGGCCGGCAGCACGGCCTACAAACCGGCCATCCCCAGACCGGAAGACGACCCCACCTACGGAGATCGGCAGGCCCAGTTGGAACAACTGGAAGCCGTTATCGCTTCGTGTCAGCAGGTTGTCGATGAGTTCGAGGCCAACCCCGAAGCCAAGGCGAAACTGGATGAAATCGCGGCCCTGGATGCGGAATTGGAACAAAAGAACACTGAACTCGAAGCCATCGAGGGATACAATCTTTATCTGAGAGCCTACCGGGATGTCAATTCGCTGAACCGTAAGATCGAGTATGACAAGACCCAGATCGAGAAGAAGAAAGAAGAGGGTCTGAAGGAGACGGACGAAGCCATTGTCAAGCTGTTGGAAGACATCAAGGCTTCGGAAGAGAAGATCGTCGAAAACAATGCACAGATCGAGAAATTCACCTCACTTCCGTTGGCATCTCCGATTTTTGAAGCCATCAAGGACATCGAGGCCCGCAGCGCAGTGGCCAAGGATACTTTGAAGTCTTTCGAAGGGTACGACAACTACATCGCCAAGAAACAGGAAGGGGAAGCCAACAAGAGACTGCTCGGCGCCAACACCACTTACCTGCGTCGCAGTGAAGACAATGAGTTCTACCGGGAAGCCGCGCTCAAGTATCTTCACCTTGCCGAGGAATACGAACCCAACCGTGATGAAGTGATCTTCGCTCTCAGCGAGCTCTATCAGAAACTCAATGACATCGACAAGGCCGAATCCTATTACAAAAAGATCATGTCCAAGGATCCGGACAATCCGAAGAACTTTTATATCCTGGCTGACTTCTACGCCAACAACGGTCGTCCGGAGATGGCCATTCAGACTTATGAAGAGCGTATCGCCCTCGCACCCAAGGATCCCGAAGGGTATCACTACTTCAGTGGTTTTCTGCACAACAACCGTCTTTTCGACCGTGCATTCGATATTCACCAGAAACGGATCTATGCCATGCTCAATCCGGACATCATCGATGTCAGCCTGGAAATTGACGCACTCAAGGAAGAGTTGAAGGGTTTGGAACCGTTTGAGAAACTGGTGGAGAACCTGAACAAGAACAAAGCGCTCACCAAGGCCATGAGAGAACAGATGATTCAGGAATCCCTCGACAACCGCAAGACGGATGCTCTGACCGAAATCGGTGAGGAACTGAAGCCGCTCGAAGAGAAGAAGGCCGCCGGAGAACTTACCCAAACGGAACAGACTCGCGAAGCCAAGCTGCAAGCTGAAAAACAGCGGTTGGAGACGCAGGGTATCCGTACCAGAGAGCAGATCGAGCCTCTGATTGCCGAAAAAGAGGCGGTCATCGCCCAGATGATGCAGGAAGCCGAAGCGGGAATCGCCGGTATGCCTGAAGAGAAGAAACTGGCACTCTCCGAAGCCTTTTACGCTTACGGCCAGGATC